>JAFTAR010000087.1 GCA_017455495.1 Prevotella sp. | reverse complement strand
CCTCAGTGTTGAGATGATTCGCGCTGCCATGGGCGGAGAGCCGTTCCGCTTCCCCGTGGGCACATACGTGAACACCGGCAAATACGACCACATCATGATGGCCATGAACACCACGCTCAACACCACTGGTGCTCACTACGAGATTCCACAGGGCACACCCGAGGAGAACGCCAAGCTGGACCAGAGCTACGAGCACCTGTGCAAGATGCGCGACGAGCTGGTGACACTGGGCATCGTACCCGAGATTGCAAAATGGAACGAAATCAACCCCAACCTGTAATCAACAATATCTCTCATAATAACAACTCGGCCTGCCATGAATCTCCCATGGCAGGCCGTGCCTTTTTATCGTGCTGTGCGGTTGAAAATGCATACTTCCCGCATAGATGATTTATCCCTACGTGCGAGAGAAAGCCCTCTTGCACCTCTTGCACCTCTTGCACCTGTTGCACCTGTTGCACCTGAGACATTCTTGCTGGAGTAGAGTGCCGGAATTAGTACTTTGTATATTTATGCATTTTGGGGGTTGCGAGGCAGTGCCGCAGACTGACAACCCGGAGCTTTATGATTATGCGGGGCTGGGTTATCATCGTAACCCAGCCCCGCATGAAACAGAAGGACACCCTTGACTGGGCGGTGAATATATTTATGCATATTTATGCATTTTGCCTTTAGGTGCAAGAGGTGCAAGAGGTGCAAGAAGTCTTTCTCGCGTGCGTAGGGAGAATTGTCTTTGACATTCTCTGCGTCATCACTTTACCAGCACGGAAACCTCCCAACCTCTGCGTCTCAGCGTTCAGATTCAACCGCACAGCACGCTTTTTATCGTGAAACAAAAAGAGGGAAACATCACGTTCCCCTCCTGTCTGGTTTATGAATCTGTTCTCCTGGTTATTAGCCAAGGCTGATAGCCTCTGAAGGACAAACACTAGCGCAAGTACCACACTCTGTGCAGGCATCTGCGTCAATTACGTACTTATCTGCACCCTCAGAAATAGCCTCAACGGGGCACTCACCTTGACATGTTCCGCATGAAATGCAGTCGTCACCAATTACGTATGCCATAATTCTTGAATAATTAGTTTGGTTGTTAAATTGTTACTTAATAATGATGATGCAAAAGTACAAACTTTTTCCGCTCCTACCAACTTTTTGGTATCTTTTTTTCTCAATTTATACAAATTCGAAATAATGCCTTGACCGTCATTCAGTTTTTTCACCCCCAAGATATAATAAGGAAGAGAGTTTCGCGTTATAATAAAGATGAGAAGAAACATTGTCGCCATACTCCTCGCCATTGTCGCGATAACAGCGTCGGCCCAGACACGCAAGGTGCAGAACAAGCCATATATTGACTTGCGCCCCATGCACTTCGGCATACAGATAGGCCTGAACATGCAGGACGTGGAACTACAGAACGTAGGGCCACAACTTGTCACCATGGCCGACGAGACACAACAGGAGCAACTTGTGCTGTGTGATGCCGACACATGGAACCCGGGCTTCTGCGTAGGAGTAGTGGCCGACATGCGTCTGTCACAGCACTTGGCACTGCGCATAGCACCTACCATGCACTTTGGGTCAAAACACCTCGTGTTCCGTAACATGTACGACCTCAACGACGGAGGGCACCCCCGCGAGACTACCCAGGACATGAAGAACACTTACATCAGCCTGCCAATAGACCTCAAGTTCTCAGCCGAGCGCTTCAACAACTACAGACCTTACATGATTGCTGGCGTAAGCCCTATGCTCAACCTCTCTGGCAAGGACCAGGACTTCATACACCTGAAACGCTTTGATACCATGGTAGAATTAGGCCTTGGCTGTGACTACTACCTGCCTTTCTTCAAGCTCATCCCTGAACTGAAATTCTGTTACAGCCTTTCCAATGCCTTTGATAGCCATCACGCCGATGAGCTAAGAGACTCCAACCGCCAGCTATTTGCACGCAGCGTCAACGCTGCATACAGCAAAATGATAGTATTAACCTTCTATTTCGAATAGAGAATTATGGACCAGAATTACAACAACTACCCTCCTACCCAGCCAGAACAACCACAGCAGCCACAGTGGCAGGCACCGGCAGAACCACAGCAGCCGCAATGGCAAACACCACAGCAGCCACAGTGGCAACAGCAACAGGAGCCACAATGGCAGGCACCGGCAGAACCACAGCAGCCGCAATGGCAAACGCAGCAGCAGCCACAGTGGCAATCCCCGACAGAGCAGCAGTGGCAAGGCCCTAATGAGCCTATGGAATACCCACAGCCCCCCATTCCACCGAAAAAGAAGAAAGGGTCGGCCTTGATGTGGCTACTCATAGCCATAGGAGTGCTGGCTTTGGCAGCCGTAGGTGCAGCTCTCTATTTCTTCCTTTGGCAAAGCCCAGAACCTTCACGCTCCAATCTTGATGTTGACTATGAGGATGAAGAATACGTAGACGACCAGTCAGACCTTGACGATGAAGACTCTGCCTACGACATCAGTGCCGAGGAGGAATCAGACCTTCTCACCGATGAGCCAACCAATGGGGAACCTACAGACGACGAACTGGAGCCCCAGCCTACTACAGATGTCCCGGAGGCTGCAGAGGCAGTGAAGCCAGAACTGAATCTCGTTGGCGATGCCGACGGTTTTCCACTCAGTCTGCAACTTACCATAGCCGACAACGGAAGGGTGACAGGTGAATACAAAAACCTGCAGAACAACAGCACGGTTAGCGTGAGCGGCACTAAGAACGGTGATGTAATATCATTGAGCGGACAGTCAGGACGCCGCACCATCAGGTTCCGTATAACACCGTCAGGCCACATCTATACAGGAACATTCACAAATGCCTCAGGACAGCAACAAGAGTTGCATCTCACTGTTCAGTAGTATTAAAGGCCCCAATTGTCTCAAGCATATATATTGCGTCAAGGCTCCACAAGGCAGCATCGTTAGTGCTAAGTCCGTGCCACTCGTCAACAGGAGCAGGCACAAGAGGCGGCAGCACGCGGTCAATGCTGAACTGTGGAGCCTCGGCATGTTCTATGCGATGCCAAAGGTCGTGCCATGCCTCGGCAGCCAATTGCGGAGAGCGCGTTTGCCAGGCACCATAGGCTTGCAGACGGCGCACGGGGAAGTGGTTGCGCCCTATGCCAAGTGCCATTGATTTGTATCTCAGCGCATAGTCCAGCCAGACGGGCTTGAAATGTGAAACCGACGGCTGAGAGCCAATCATGTCAAGCAGTTCTGTCATCACCTCAAAACCGCCCATGATGGTTGCCAGGTGATTGGTGTGCTGGAGTCCGGCAGGACCCTCGTAGCTCATCTGTCCCGTGGCGGGGTCGTAGCCCCATGCTTTGTTGCCGGTGAATAGGCCGTCGGGCATTTCTGCCACGCTTCGTAAGCCAGCCATAATCTTGTCACGGTAGAAAGTATTGCCCGTCCGCTCCCATTCTGTCATCCAGTTGCCCGCATAGGCCAGCCAATCAGGGCCGAAGCGCAGCCGGGCAGGAGCTGTGCATGGATACTGTGAGCGAGGCTCGGCCAGTCGCATAGGGTCCAAATGGTAGAGGAGGGTGTCGCAGTCGGCCTGCGCATGCATCAGGTCGCCTGTGCGGTCGTCGCCCGTAAGATAATAGTAGAAGCGCAGGAAAGCAGCCTGTGAGATCCTGGCCTCCTTGGCACCGCAGCCCCAATGGCTCACGTTGTGGCGACTGCCCAGCGGAGCCAGCGGACCAATATGGTATGTGTCTACCTCGCTGTTATGGCGAGTCATGGCCTCTGCCATGCGCCACACGTCGGCCCGGCCTGTACGCAGGAATGAATACCACAGCCACATGGGCGTTGCAAGTTCAGTGTTATCCCAGGCAAAACCGCCCACGTCGTAGCGCCAGGAGTGGCGGTCGGGGCTGTAGGCATGCATGATGTCGCCATAGTTCCAGAAACCATACCACTTATGCTGTTCTATGGCATCACGGTAGAAGTCCAGATACTGCGTCAGCCGGTTTTCTACCGCTCCATGCTCTAAACTGTCACACAGACTCCACAGTCCGAAGGCACGCTTCTCGTGCAGATACTGTGGAGTGGGCATCAGGCGCGGTTCGGAGCTGAGTATTGCAGACAGGCGTGAAAGTTCACCGTTAGTGGGCGCCCCCGACTGGGGCACAATCCACAGCGTTGTGGTGCGTCCTATGCCGTAAGGCGAGGATAGGCCAGGCTGTACATCCTCGTAGGAAGCCTCAAGCCCATGGGCTATTGTGTCGTAATGGCAAAGGTTCATAGGCTCGGCCTCAGGGCTCCACATATACATGGTGAGGATAGCCTCGCTGCTGCGGGCGTGGTCCACCTGAATGGTGGAGGGATAAGACTGCCAGAAGTCGGCCATGCTTATAACCACCCCGCCTGTAACATCGCCTGCGAAGACACTTCCGGAAGCCCGCCTACCAGTAAAAGTACCAATCCAAGGCGTGGGTCTGTTGTTATTTGCGTTTTGCGGTGAAACAGCTCGTTTTTGGATGGAAAAGCCATTGTCGTTCGGCTGGGAAAGACGGTATCCGTCCCATGCCGCAAAGTCATGGATAAACATGCTGTCGCGTTGGGACAACGACGTGGGGAGAGAGACTGGCTGACAGCCGGCCTGTAGCTGTGTGGCATTGCGACATGACTCCAGTGTACGTCTGCCGTCAAGGGGTTGTACTGCTTCATGCCACACGCCGCCGTCTTCAGTTGCAAAGGCAATGTGGCGGTTGTAGACAGGCTCGCGAAGCGGAATGCCAAGGCGCACACCAAGTGAGCTGATGAAGTCGGTCTCTTCGTTGCCATCATAAATAAAGGTATGTACCAGCTTCATCTGCCGGCTGCCGTGGAAAACATACAGGCGCACAATGAACGGTAGCCATGCACGCCCCCCTCCGCAATGCTTCCCGCTGAAGCGCACCACAGAGAGCTGACTGCCCCGGCGCTCCACCTTGATGCTGTCTATACGTCCGGTGAAGGCAGACTGGCCAGCGCTTGCAACAAGACTCAATGCACCGGCCACTTTCCTGCCGTCAACGACTATGCTGTCAATAAGGTTGCTGTTGCCTGTCCGGCCTATGTGCACAACATAGCCTTGGCCTTCAAGGGGTCTGTTGTCAGTCTCAATAATATGAATGGTTCCGCTCCTGCGCCTGTTGTCTGAGCGTACGACTTCAAGCTGTCTGAAAACTGGAGCCACCGTGGACAGGGCAGCCCACTTAACGGTGCCGTCGGCCCATCGGGCGTTGACCCATGCATCACACTGGGTGCCGTTGGAAAGTTGCAACGGAGGTAAATCGCGTATTTCGCCCTGCGAGAAGGGTATGCCAAACGTGACAGGAACTTCAGTTCCATCGCAAAAATCAGCATTTGTAACGCTGTCGGACATTGCCACCCATTGGAGCGGTATTCCTGTGCTTAATGAGTTCTGTAGTACGGGAGAGTAACGGTAGTTGGTTATCCTGAAGTGCGACAAAGTTGAACGGAAACCGAACCATCCCTCTTCAATGGGTTCCGGGTCCAGATAGCTCACTATACATTCTCCGTCAACCCACATCTGTGTGCGGCCGCCCGCACTCTGCACCTTTATGTGGTACCAGTGGTTTGGCTTAAGCAAGTGGGAAGAGTCAGTATATTCCGTTATCACCGGCGGCCGGAATGCCGCGCTGTCCACGCCCCGCTCATCGCCTGTATACCTGCGGAACCTCGTGGTGGTGTTGTAGTTGCCACCATAGCCCACATAGTACATTCGCAGTGAATAGCACCTAAGGAAGTTGCCGTTGCGCCAGCTCATGCGCTGCCAGATGTCGCGACACTGCGGGTCGCCGGCAAGCCAGAAGCAGTTCATGTCGCTCAGGCGGTCGGCGGCGGAATCCTCCACCACTATCTGCACGTCGTACTCCACGCTGCACGGCGCGGTGAGCTTCTGTCTGCGCCAAAGTGTAAGTCCCTTGGGAGCCGTTACCTCGCAGGTGTCGCCTTGGAAAGCTATGCCGTAGCCGGCATCTTCGGACTCAACGCGCCAGAAGCGTGAGAACTGGCGGGCGTTGAGGCCCGACTGAGCCACGCAGTCAGCCGTTGCAAAAACTAACAATAGCAGTAGCCACAACGTGTTAGAAGTGCGTTGTGCCGTCGACATTGAATATAGGTTGGTCGGTGTTTATCTCCTCCGGATAGAACTGAACGGCAGAGTCGTTGGACTTAGGATGCTGCTGTGCAAGCAGCCTTATCATCTCAGCCCCGGCCCAGATGACGGGTCCATAGCCATGAGCCGCCATGACATGTGTGGGGCGGTAGGAATAGAAAGCCGGATCAAAGCCCATGCCGGTGCCCACGCAGACACCTTCCACCTGGCCCCGGTCGTTGACGGCGCTCTCCACGGCATGCCAGGCCAGCTGTACAACGGGCCCGAAGGCACCTGCGTCTATCCAGCCCTGGTTTATGGCGTGCGCCATGCAATAAGTGTAGATGGCGGTGCACGATGTCTCCTCGTAGGTTTCATCACGATCCAGCAACTGATGCCAGAAGCCGTCCCTGCCCTGGCGCGCTGCCAAGCCTGCAGCATGCATGCGCAGCAGCATCAGTATGTCGTCGCGCCCTTCGTAGTCAGCGGGCAGCACGTCAAGCACCTCGCAAAGCGTGAGCAGTGCCCAGCCGTTGGCACGCCCCCAGAAGAAGGCGGGGTGAAACTGCATGCCCTCTACCCATCCGTGACGGAACAGGCCTGCCTCGGGCACGAACATACGGTCGGCAAAGCCCAATACCTGATTGACCGCCTCATTGTAGTACATAGTGTTGCCCGTGAGGCCGCCCATCTGTGCTACCGGCGGTATGCCCATGAACATGTCGTCAAGCCACACCGTATTATAATGCGGGCGCGTGCGTGCGAAGATGCCGTCGGCAAGGCGGTATTCACGGTGCATGATGTAGGAGATGTAGCTGTCTATAAGAGGACGCAGGTGCAGGGTGGAGTCAACCCTTTCCGCCTTTATCATTGCCGAGCAGACGGCTCCGGCATCGTCAAGGGCGTGAGGGTCAATGACGCGGCGAATGTTCACGTCAATGTTGCGGTTCGTCTGGTATATCTCGCGGAAGCGCGGAGCCATGTCGCGCAGCAGGCGGAATCGCTCGTAGGCATAGTCGCGGTAGGCGGCATCGCCCGTGGCGGCATAGGCGGCCATCACTGCGCTGTAGGTCACGCCCCACTCGTAGCTGGTAAGCCTGAAGTCGCCCTGCTCCAGCTGTGTGTCGGCTGTGGCTGAGGCAATGTCTACGGTACGGCCGCTGGTTCGGTCTACCAGCCGGGCCGGTGTCACTGAGGAGATGTAGCGCAGCACGCGGTCCATGGTTTGCTTCACTGAGGCTGAGTCGGACACACCGTAGCCCAGTCTGTACTCCGGCTGCATCAGGTGCAGCGGCGTGTTGGAATCGTTCACGGTTTGGGCCACCGACGCTGTTCCGCCAATGGCAAGCAGTAAAGTCACTGCGGCTAATATTCTCTTCATAGATGTTTTATTATTCGCATTCGCTCTGACTGAGCAACTGCTTCAGGCTGTCAACGGTATTCTTGATTTTGTCGTAGTTGTCCATTAGTGACACGTCAAAATGGTAGCGGGCTTTAGAGTAGAACTGCTCGCGGTAGCTTAGCTGCTGACGGATGAACTCTATCAGCTCCTCAGGACTTTTGCCCTTTAGCAGCGGACGCTCGTTCTTGCTCATTACGAGATGGCCGTGGAGCACCTCCGGCGAGCACCGCAGATACACCACCTGCCCCTGCTGGTTCATATAGTCAATGTTGTCAAAGAAGCAGGGGGTGCCGCCGCCACAGCTCAGCACTATATCCTCAAACTCTGCCGCTTCGTGCAGCATGTTGTACTCTATGCGGCGGAAAGCCTCCTCGCCTTCTTCGCTGAACAGCTGTGCCACCTTCTTGCGCCGGCGGCTCTCTATGTACCAGTCAAGGTCGTAGAAACTAAGGCCGAGGTCCTTGGCGAGGGCGCGCCCGATGGTGGTCTTGCCCGCCCCCATGTAGCCTATGAGGATTATTCTCTTCATGAGTTATTCTTATTCACCACCGCCATTGCCTCTTCGTAGCTCAACTCGCGAGCCTTCTCATGCAGGTTCTTGGGCAGACGGTAGTTCTTCCCGTTATAAACAATGTATGGTCCATAGCGACCGTCAAGAATCTCAAGGTTATCATCCTCCACGAACACCCTCAGGTGTTTCTTCTCGTCAGCCTGACGTTTTGACTCAATAAGTTTTACTGCTTCACCAATAGTAACCGTCAGGGGGTCCAACTCCTTGGGCAGCGAGGCATAGACCTTCTTATGGAGCACATATGGCCCGAAGCGTCCTGTGCCCACAGTGATAGGCTCTCCCTCATATTCACCCAGCATTCTGGGCAGCGTGAACAGGCTCAGTGCTTCTTCAAGAGTTATGGTTTCCATGCTCAATTCCTTTGGCATGTGTGCAAAGACCGGTTTGTCCTTGTCGCCTGCCACGCCTATCTGTACCACAGGGCCGTAGCGTCCTATCTTGGCAAACACTGGCCTGCCGGTCTTAGGATCCTTGCCAAGTTCACGTTCTCCGGCCTTATGTTCGGAGCGCTGATTGATAGCGCCCTCAACAGTAGGTTCAAAGTCCTTGTAGAACTTCTTTATCATCTTCTCCCACTGCACCTTGCCCTCGGCAATCTTGTCGAAGTCCTGCTCTACATTGGCGGTGAAGTTGTAATCCATGATATTGGGGAAGTTCTCCATGAGGTAGTCATTGACCACCAAACCGACATCAGTAGGCAGCAGTTTTCCCTTCTCTGATGCCGTTGTCTCCTTGCGTTTCTTTGTGGTGACGATTTTTCCTTTCAGTGTAATGACGTCATACTCATGCTCTTCGCCCTTCTTGTCGCCCTTGGCCACATACTCCCTCTGCTGTATTGTGCTGATGGTTGGGGCATAAGTAGAGGGTCGGCCAATTCCCAGCTCTTCGAGCTTATGCACCAGCGAGGCCTCAGTATAGCGCTGCGGCCCCTGGCTGTAGCGCTCGTATGCGCTTATCTCGCGGCGTGTCAGCATGTCGCCTTCCTTTATCGGCGGCAGCAGATGGGCAAACTCATCGCGGCTCTCCTCTTCATCGTCGGTAGACTCATGGTAGACCTTGAGGAAACCGTCGAACTTAACAATTTCACCAATGGCCACAAAATGATATGCTGCTGATGTGCCGCCATCTTCCTTGTTGCTAATCACGTCAATATCAACATTTGTCTTCTCTATCTCGGCATCGGCCATCTGGCTTGCCACCGTGCGTTTCCAGATAAGGTCGTAGAGACGGCGTTCCTGCACGCTCCCTTCTATGCTGGAGAGATTCATGTCGGTAGGTCGTATGGCTTCGTGGGCCTCCTGTGCACCCTTCGAACTGGTGTGATATTGGCGCACTTTGACATATTTTCCTCCATACAGCCTGTTTACGGCATCCTTTGTGGAATTAATGCACAATGTCGAAAGGTTGACCGAGTCTGTACGCATATATGTGATGCGTCCGCCTTCATACAGGCGCTGAGCCACCATCATTGTCTGACTCACAGTGAAGCCCAGCTTCCTTGCAGCTTCCTGTTGCAGGGTGGATGTGGTAAAGGGAGGAGCCGGATTGCGCTTTGTGGGGCGTTTCTGTACCGAACTCACACGGAAGGTTGCATCCTTGCACAGTTCAAGGAGGCTGTTGACTTCCTCAACAGTAGCGAAGCGCTGTGGCAGGGTGGCCTTGACCTCCGAAGCAGAGCCGTCGGCATTTGTCAGCGCAAAGATGGCGCTCACACTATAATAGGGTTCGCTCTTGAAGGCCTGTATCTCACGCTCGCGCTCAACAATAAGTCTCACGGCAACGCTCTGCACACGACCTGCGGACAGGGCGGGCTTCACCTTGCGCCACAGCACCGGCGAGAGTTTGAAGCCCACCAGTCGGTCAAGCACACGGCGGGCCTGCTGGGCGTTCACCAGGTTCATGTCAATGGTGCGTGGTGACTCTATGGCATTCAGAATAGCCGGCTTCGTAATCTCGTGGAATACTATGCGCTTGGTGTGCTGTTCGTCAAGCCCCAGCACCTCGCACAAATGCCATGAGATGGCCTCTCCCTCGCGGTCTTCATCACTTGCAAGCCACACCTGGCCCGCTTTTTGGGCCATGCCCTTCAGCTCAGTGACAAGCTTGCGCTTCTCTTCCGGTATTTCATACTCTGGCTCAAGAGTCTTCTCGTCAATGCTAAGCTCGTGCTTCTTCAGGTCGCGTATGTGGCCGTAGCTTGACATCACCTTGTAGTCGTCGCCAAGGAACTTCTCTATAGTCTTTGCCTTGGCAGGAGACTCCACAATAACTAAGTTATTCTTCATAATAAAATGTGTATTTTCTTCTTTGGCGTGCAAAAGTACAGAAAAAGTTTTCTTATACCTTATTTATATAGAAGTTTTTGTGAATTCTTAACTATTCAACCAGCCAGGAAGCGGGCTACAGCCTTGCGGATGCTTGTCAGTCCGAAGTCGGCGGGGTGAACGTCGGCAAGTGGAACCCAGAACAGTTCAGCGGCATCGTCGCCGGCTTGTGGCGTGGCATCGGCAGGCACTTCTACGCGGTAGAACATGTCTATCGTGTGGATTGTCATGCCAGAGTACACGTATAAGTTTGGTATACTGAACAGATAGTCCATGCTGATAGCGGAAAGTCCCGTTTCTTCGAAAATTTCGCGGCTCATGCCTTCCTCAACGGTCTCGTCCATGTCAACAAAACCTCCAGGAAGATCAAGGGTGCCCTTGGCAGGCTCCTTGCCTCTGCGGGCAACCAGCAGTTCTCCTCCCCGTATGATGAAGGCCGCCGTGGCCGAGGAAGGATTGGCATAGTAGGTGAACCCGCAACTACAGCAGTGTTTACTCTTTACGTTGTTCACTTTGAACTCACTGCTGCCGCAGACAGGACAGAACTTAAACTTCTCTAAAGGATGCATAGTGATTGTTATTATGGTTTGGGGTGCAAAGGTAAGGATATTTTTCAGAAAAAACGGTTTTTCTTTTGCTTTTCACTCGTTTATTTGTAACTTTGCCTGCTCAAAGAGTCATGATGAGATGTTTTGCAACGTAATCCTGCCATTGCCGTTAGACGGCACATTCACCTATTCCGTCCCGCCTGATCTTGAGTCACAAGTCGGGCTGGGCATACGTGTGCTTGTACCCTTTGGCACTTCAAAGAGCTACGTCGGCATAGTGCTCCGCACTCACTCGGTGAAGCCCGAGGGCTACACTATCAAGCCCATAAAGGCTGTCATGGATGAGAATCCTATAGTGACAGAAGCACAGTTGAAGTTGTGGGAGTGGATAAGCGACTACTATATGTCGCCCATTGGCGAAGTACTGAAAGCCGCCATTCCATCGGGACTAAAGGCCGAGGAGGGCTACAAGCCGCGTACAGAGACTTACATCCGTTTGACTGAGCCTTATCGCCATGAAACGGCCCTTCATGTGGCACTTAACCTGCTGGCAAGGGCAGCCCGCCAGCAAGAAGTCTTTATCTCTTATCTTGCCTTATCGCGATGGGACACCATAGAAGGCGAAGAGACTGCCGAGCCCGTACTGGAGATTACCCGCGAAGAGCTGATGAACAGCAGCGGGGCAACGCTCGACACCATCAAGGCAGTGCAGAAAAAAGGATTCCTCGAAACCTACGAGATGGAAGTGAGCCGGTTAAACCGCGGCGGCGACCCTCACCCTGAGCTTATAAAAAAGATGAGCCAGCCGCAACAGGAAGCCTTCAACCAAGTTCTGTTCTCGTTTCTGAAGAAAAGGGTGACGCTGCTGCACGGTGTAACCAGCAGTGGTAAGACTGAGATTTATATCCATCTCATTCAGCGCGAGATTGACCAGCATCGCCAGGTGCTCTATTTGCTGCCGGAGATAGCTCTCACGGTGCAGATTATGGAGCGCCTCCAGCGCGTGTTCGGCAGCCGCCTGGGCATATACCATTCCAAATACAGTGATGCAGAGCGCGTAGAGATATGGCAGAAACAGCTCTCTGCCCACCCCTACGATGTTATTCTTGGAGCCAGGAGCGCCGTTTTTCTCCCATTTCAACGGTTAGGACTCGTCATCGTGGACGAGGAGCACGAGACCAGCTACAAGCAGCAGGACCCCGCTCCCCGCTACCACGCCAGGAGCGTTGCAATAATGATGGGGGCACCGGTACTGCTCGGCACAGCCACGCCCTCAGCTGAGAGCTACCACAACGCAAAGACAGGCAAGTACTCCCTTGTGGAGCTGAAGGAGCGCTACCAGGGCATAGAGCTGCCGCGCATAGAGGTGGTGGACACACAGGAGCTACAGAAGCGCAAGATGATGAACGGTCCCTTCTCTCCTCTCTTACTGGCACGTGTGCGCGAGGCTCTGGAACACGGCGAGCAGGCATTGCTGTTCCAGAACCGCCGCGGCTGGGCTCCCATGGTGGAATGCAACCAGTGCGGGTGGGTACCAAGGTGTGACAACTGCGATGTAAGCCTTACGCTGCACCGAAGCATGAACCAGCTTACATGCCACTACTGCGGCCATACTTACAGCATGCCCGCCGAATGTCCGGCATGCGGGTCAAAGGACCTTCGCGGACGCGGATTCGGCACAGAGAAGATTGAAGATCAGATACGCGACATCTTCCCCACGGCACGCATTGCCCGCATGGATCTTGACACCACGCGCACCCGCCAGGCTTACGAGCGTATCATCGGCGACTTCTCTGCCGGACGCACAAACCTTCTTATAGGCACGCAGATGATAAGCAAGGGCCTGGACTTCGACCGCGTCAGCGTGGTAGGCATCCTCAATGCTGACAGCATGCTCAGCTACCCCGACTTCCGCGCCTACGAACAGGCCTTCACCATGATGGCACAAGTGAGCGGGCGCGCCGGGCGCAAGGGCAAGCGCGGCCTGGTAATACTCCAGACCAAACAGCCAAAGCTGCCACTCATTGACTTTGTGGTGCGCAACGACTACGCCTCCTTCTACAGCACCCTGGCTGCCGAGCGCCAGCTGTTCCACTACCCGCCCTACCACCGGCTCATATACATCTTTCTTAAGCACAAGAAGGACACGCTTGTCGAGACCGCCGGCCTGGAGCTGGCCACTCGCCTGCGCCAGTGGTTCGGCGGCCGCGTGCTCGGACCCGACAAGCCGCCCGTGGCAAGGATAAAAACTCTGAGCATACGCAAGATTGTTCTGAAACTGGAAGCCGGTCTTGACATGAAGCTTGTGCGCCAGTACTTACACCTTGCCCAACAACAGATGTTGCAGGACAAGCGCTACGCCAGCCTGCAACTCTACTACGATGTTGACCCGCTATGATTTGGCACTACTGCCCACCCAAGCGGTCAAAGTATTCAATGATGTCGTCCCAGGTCTTGAACGTGTCACTTCCGAAGAGGATACCGGTGGCCATGGCGTCCTTCGTCTCTGTGCCCTCTATGAGATAGTCGCCATAGAGCAGATAGCGCTGGTTGGTGAACACTGTGTGTCCCCAAGCCGGCACGTTTACATACTGCTCTAACCAGGCAGAGACATCCGCATACTGAGACACGTCAACCGACATGGCCGGGGCAACGAAGAAAACCTGATATTTTTCGATGAAATGGCGCACTGCCTTCTGACTGCTGGCCGTTGGCTGCCGTCGCGAGTCAATAAGCGTCTCTATACCTATATATATTATAGGGCGCTCGCGGTGTTCCTGGCGGTCGTCAATCCAGCGTATGACTGGCAGCACAGAGTGCATGAACGAGTGGTCGTCCATGCGGTGCTCGCCGTGGAAGTGGATAGCATTGGGGTACTGCTCATGGAACAGGCCGAAAGTGTCTACCAAGTCATCGCGATCGCCGAAGAGGCCGTACACTCGCTGACGGTCATCGTCGCTGATGCCGTCGAAACGCCGTTCCGACACATATCGGTACTCCTTCACCAGAGCCTTGTCAACGTAGAACTGCTGTACACCATCCTGTCGGGGGTTCTGGTATGTCTGGTTGCCAGTGAGACCGTGGGCCTGCATAGTGTCGGCAATACAGAGGGCCGGGTTAGTGCAGATGCGGTCGAAGCCGCGCAGCTGCTCGGTGTACATGCCGCCCATGGACGTGCCCAGTATAATGTCGGGCTTTTCGTCGCTGCATACGCTATGCAGCAGTGCAATAGCCTCCTCTGGGTGCAGCGGGAGGTCTGGAGCAATAACCTTGGCGTTGGGAAACACTGTGCGCAGTCGCTTCACCGTGCCCGACTGCCCGCTGGAGCCGAAGCCATGCACATAGAGAAGTGTCTTTCCCTTGAGCAGGTCAGGGAACTGTTTCAAATATTGGTTTTCCATCTCTTTTGTTACTCTGTCTTAGTAAACACCAAGTACACCATGCATCAGATAGCTTAAGCCGTAGGCAACGATGGTGCTGGCTATGACACAGATGAGGCCCGGCATCATGAAGGAATGGTTCAGCAGGTACTTGCCAATGACGGTTGTGCCGCTGCGGTCGAAGTTCACCGTGGCAATATCGGATGGGTAGTTTGGTATGAAGAAATAGCCGTACACGCTTGGGAATACACCCAAGAGCACCCAGCCCTCAATGCCCAGAGTGTATGCCAGTGGCAGCATGGCCACGACCACGGCACCCTGTGAGTTGATGAGCACAGAAACAAGGAAGAAGGCAATGGCAATCGTCCATGGATAGGCCGCCACAAGATCGGTGAGCATGACTTTCATCTCGTCCATGTAGTTGCCGAAATAGGTGTCGGCCAGCCAAGCTATGCCGTAGATGGCAACCACGGCCACCATGCCGCTCTGCCACACGGCTCCTGCCACAGCCTTCTTTGGCTGCGCCTTGCAGAAGATAATCATAAAGGCAGCGGCCGAGATCATAACTATTTGAATGACCAGGTTCATGGCCAGCGGCTTTCCGTCATAGACAGGCAGAAGGTTTGTGCCAAACATCTGCGCAAGCGAGAACATCACGATAACACCCAGAGCAGCGAGGAAGATAAACACGGCGCGCTTTGACTCGGTGGCAATCTTCTTGTCAAGCATGGTGGCACTGCCGCCATAGATATACTTATACTGTTCGGGGTCCTTCAGGCGGGCCTGAAACACTGGGTCCTTGTCCAAATCCTTGCCACGGCGGTAGCTGGCGGCAGCGGCTGCCATCAAGCCTATGATGCACGCGGGGATGGTAATCATAATAATCTGCAGGTTACTCACCTCAAAGCCGTTTTCCGATGAAATGGCGGCAAAAGCAACTACGGCAGCGGCTATTGGAGAGCAAGTGATACCTACCTGTAATGCTATTGACGCAACACCGCAAGGACGCTCTGGGCGTATGCCCTTCTTCAGTGCTATGTCACATATTATCGGCATCAAAGTATATACGACATGTCCCGTTCCAACAAGCACAGTGAGGAAAAAGGTTGTTAGCGGAGCCAGGAAAGTGATGCGGTCGGGATGCTTACGAAGCAGTCGCTCTGCTATCTGTATCATCCAGTCCATACCACCCGAAGCCTGCAGCACTCCGGCGCATGTCACTGCTGCTATTATTATATATATGACATCGGTGGGAGGAGTGCCTGGCTTCAGCCCGAAGCAGAACACGAGTATGGCCAGACCGATACCAGAGATAGCTCCAAGTGCCAGACTGCCATAGCGCGAGCCAATCCACAGTGCCCCAAGCACTATGAGTAGCTGAACAATCATTAATAATGACATGGTAGTAAATTTTAGGTTTTCAATGGTTGGCAGAGTAAAGGCAAAAGAGAAGAGCACAGACACAAGCAATGTATCTGTGCCCTAATCTTTTTATGGCTTTCTGTTACCTTGGCTGTTGCGGGCCATACTGCTGAGGCTGTTGAGGCTGCTGGTACTGCCCTTGCTGCGGACCATACTGCTGAGGCTGCTGTGGACCATACTGCTGGGGTTGCTGGTACTGCCCTTGCTGAGGCTGCTGGGGTCCATACTGCTGATAAGGCTGCTGGAACTGCTGCGGACCATACTGCTGCTGAGGACCTACGCCGTCAGGATACTTGGGAGACACACCCCACTCGTTGGCCTGAGGATTGCTGTCCTGACACCAGAAAACAATGAGGATAATCTCTATAATCCAAGCAGGAATGATAAGAATCCAGGAGATGGTCTTCATAACGGTGTAGGCACCGCCAGAACTCTCGCCTGTCCAGAAGTTATAGCTGGGACGCGGGCAGAACTCACCAATCTGCGAGAACAGCTGAGCAGCAACATAGATGCCCAGGAACACCCAAACCAGCAATGCCCCTTTGTTTGTGTCATGCAGACGGCGAACCATCAGAGGAGCGGTGCAGACAAAAATTGCAGCTGCCAGAATAGGACCCACGTATGGTATCCACGCAAAAATCATATTGCCAATGCCGGCAAAAAGCATAATCCACCAGAACTCTGAACGGCGCGAACGGCTGTTCATGTCCATCATCTTGCTTGTGAAAGCTTTGAAAGCTTGTCCAATGTCTAATGTAGGAACCATAGTAATAAAGTTTTTATGAGTTGTTGAAAAATATGTCTAAAAGGCTGTACGGTTTTACTCTGCAAAGATAGCAAATAATGTGAAATGTATAACACTTTTCAAGTTAAAAGATGTAAACAACGCAAAAAGATGCTTATAAATATGTATATTTGCAAAAAAAATGAACACCAACATGGACGTAAAGATAGAACAGACATGGAAAGAGCAGTTGGAGCCAGAGTTCAGCAAGCCCTATTTCACCCAGCTCACGGAGGCCGTCAGGCATGAATACAGCAGCACGCCCTGCTATCCCCCGGCTCGTCTCATATTCAACGCTTTCAACCTGTGCCCTTTCAACAAGGTCAAGGTCGTTATCATAGGCCAGGACCCGTACCACGAGCCAGGTCAGGCCCACGGTCTTAGCTTCTCCGTGCAGGAGGGAGTGCCTTTTCCGCCTTCTCTGCAGAACATTTTCAGGGAAATAGGAGACGACCTGAACAAGCCCATTCCAACGAGCGGCAACTTGGAGCGGTGGGCCATGCAAGGCGTATTGCTGCTCAACGCCACACTGACAGTGCGAGCACACCAGGCAAACAGCCATGCCATGCTGGGCTGGCGCGACTTCACCGATGCTGCTATAAGTGCACTGGCAAAAGGGCGTAACCACATTGTTTATATGCTTTGGGGCAGCTACGCAAGGGGAAAAGCCTACATGATAAACCGCTCGGAGAACTTGGTACTTGAGAGTGTTCACCCCTCGCCGCTGTCAGCCAACCGCGGAGGCTGGTTCGGCCAGCACCAGTTCTCACGTTGCAATGAATACTTGAAGCAATGCGGCCAAGAACCAATAGACTGGTAAGGATGCCCAAAATCTCAAATCTCAAACCTCAAACCCCAACCCTCAAATCTCAACCCTCAAATCTCAACCCTCAAATCTCAACCCTTAAAGCTCAACCCTCAAACCCTATGAAGCCACTCCCTCCAATAATACAAGTTGGCGACGTATTGCTGTCGTCAGACATCTTCACTGAGAAATTCTGCTGCGACTTGGATGTATGCCACGGTGCCTGCTGTGTAGAGGGCGACGCGGGCGCACCAGTCACATTGGACGAAGTGGCTGCCATAGAGGAAAGCACAACATCCGTATGGTCTGAACTGAGTGCCTCTGCCCAGGCGGTAATAGACAGCCAGGGCGTAGCCTACGTTGACCGCGACAGCGACTTAGTGACAAGCATAGTAAACGGACGTGACTGTGTGTTTACCTGCCACGAGGGCGACACAACCCTGTGTGCATTGGAACGCGCCTGGCGGCAGGGGCGCTGCAAGTTTTGCAAACCCATCAGCTGCGCCCTCTACCCCATACGCGAGAAAACATTCAACGACGGCACTGTTGGCCTGAACTACCACCGCTGGAGCGTGTGCCAGTGCGGTCGCGAGAAAGGTCTTGCACTGCGACTCCCACTCTACGAATTCCTTAAGGAACCTCTTATCCGGCGGTTCGGACAAGAGTGGTACGACGAACTGTGCGAAGTGGCACAAAACCTTACGAGATTAGTGTGAAGGCCACATGCATCATGTTGGTGAAGGTGGTCTGACGCTGCTCGGCGGTTGTCACCTCGCCCGTCAGGATATGGTCTGACACAGTGAGGATGGTCAAGGCCCGCTTTCCGGCCCTCGCTGCATTCATATAGAGTGCAGAAGCCTCCATTTCAACGGCAAGGACGCCCATGTTCATCCATTTGTCGTTGTGGGCATTCTCGGTGTAGAACGTGTCGCTTGAGAACACGTTGCCCACCTTGTAGCTGTAGCCCATGCGGTCGCAGGCATCGGCAGCTCCACGGAGCAGCTTGAAGTCGGCTATCGGGGCAAAAGTGCCTGGCAGTTCGTACTGCATGCCATAGTTGGAGTTGGTGCATGCTCCCATTGCCAGCACCAGGTCGCCAATGTGCAGGTCGGGATGTATTGAGCCGGCAGAGCCTACACGGATAATGGTCTCCACATTATAGAAGTTGAACAGTTCGTAGGTGTATATGCCTATTGAGGGTATGCCCATGCCATGACCCATGACGCTTACCCGCTTGCCGTTGTATGTGCCGGTGAAGCCGAGCATGCCGCGTACATTATTGAACTGCACCGGGTTTTCAAGGAAATTGTCGGCCATGAACTTGGCACGAAGCGGATCGCCGGCCATGATTACGGTTGAGGCTATCTCGCCCAGCTGGGCTCCGATGTGGGGTGTTGGAACGTTTGCCATAGTAATAAACGAGTCTTTAGTTAATAACTATAATAAATAATGTGACAAAGATAGTGCTTTTTTCCGACACGACCAACAAATTTGACATTTTCTTTTGATTTTCTATCACTTATTCGTACCTTTGCAAAACAAATACAGCAAAAAGGACTATGCTTACCGACATTATAACCACAGAAGAGTGCCAGAAGCTGCGCACCCTGATAGAAGAGAGCGACACCATTGTGCTTACCTGCCACCAGAACCCCGACGGCGATGCCATCGGGTCCTGTCTGAGCATGGCCGAGGTACTGAGAACCGCCTTTGGAAAGAGGCCTGAGATATACGTGCCCGACATGTATCCCGACTTCCTGCAATGGCTGCCCAACAGTGAAAAGATAGTGCGCTACGACAAGCACCGCGAGGGCTGCGACTGGATGCTGAAGCATGCCCAGTTAGTGTTCTGCTTAGACTACAACACCCTGTCACGCACTGCCGACATGGAGAAGGCGCTGGCCACTTCACCGGCAAAGAAAATCCTCATTGACCACCACCTCAACCCCGATATTGACGCCGTTCTGAGTATATCGCAGCCGGAAGCCAGCAGCACTTGCGAGCTGGTGTTCAGGCTCGTCTGGCAGATGGGTCTCTTCCCGCAGATGACAAAGCATTTCGCCGTACCTGTTTACTGCGGCATGATGACCGACACTGGAGCGTTCACCTACAACAGTGACTCGTGCGACGTTTACTTCATCATCTCACAGCTGCTCACCAAGCACATCAACAAGGACAAAATCTACCGCAACGTATTCCACACCTATTCCGAGAGCCGTCTCCGCCTCACCGGCTATGTGCTCTACAAGAAACTCGTGGTGTGCGAGCAACAGCATGCCAGCTATTTCACCCTGACACGTCAGGACCTGAAGGACTTCCACTTCATCAAAGGCGATGCCGAGGGACTGGTTAACATGCCGCTGCAGATAAAGGGCATGCGCCTGAGCATTTCTTTGCGCGAAGATACTGAGAAAGAGAACCTGGTGTGGGTATCGCTGCGCTCCGTCGACCAGTTTCCCTGCAACGAGATGGCAGCGCGCTTCTTCAATGGCGGAGGCCACCTTAACGCCTCCGGCGGACGCCTCTACTCGCCCCTTGACGAAGCCGTTGAAACGGTAAAGAATGCCATTGATGCCTTTAGCAGTCAACTAACCTGACAGAAAGTGATTCTTCGATAAAACGGACGCTTTTATTACTATCACTTTCCACAAAACTGGCAAGCACACCCTGTTGAGCCAATTCCCTCGGAGTGCCAACGCTAAGCTTCCCGCCCTCTTGCAGCAGCCACAGGCAGTCGGCAATCTGAAGGGCAAGTTCTACGTCGTGGGTAGATAGGAATATTGTCTTTCCTGCTTCCCTGCTGATGCGGCGCAGCAACAGCAAGATGTCAACCTTGCTTGGATAGTCAAGGAAGGCGGTAGGCTCGTCAAGGTAGACGATGGGTGTCTCCTGAGCCAATGCCTTCGCTATCATCACCTTCTGCCGTTCGCCATCGCTGAGAGTAGCAGCAAGCCTTGATGACAGTTCTGTAATACCCACCATATCCATAGCTTCGTCCAGCACACGCTCGTCCTCATCCTCCAAGCACCCCCAGAAACCAGTATATGGTGAGCGTCCCATTGCCACCAGCTCTCTCACCGTCATCTGCTGCACATCGGGCCGTTCCGTCAATACCACGCCGATGGTCTTTGCAAGCTCTTTCGCGGTGAAACGGGTCAAATCACGCCCATTGACCTCTATGCTTCCGCCCAAGGGTGGCTGAAAAGCGGCAAGAGTGCGAAGCAAGGTAGACTTCCCCACCCCATTGCGCCCCAGCAGACATGTAAGCTGCCCGGAACATATAGAAGCCGTGAGTCCTTCTGCCACCACTCTGTCATTGCTGTGCTGGCGATAGCCAATGCACAAGCCGGTAAGTTTCACACTCTCTTCTTTCTCCATCATGCTGCAAAAGTACAAATAAGTATGGAGAAAAACAAAAAAAATGGCGTTTTCCTTTGCCTTTAGCACGTTTTTTAGTACCTTTGCGGCCAAATTAAAGCAAACACTCTCATCTATGGGCGGCTTTTTTGGAACCATCAGCACTAAGGATTGCGTAAACGACTTGTTTTACGGCACCGACTACAACTCACATCTCGGCACCCGCCGCGCGGGCCTCGTCACCTTTGACAAAGAGAAGGGTTTCTCACGCAGTATTCACTCTTTGGAACGCGACTATTTCCGTTCCAAGTTTGAGGACGAGCTTGGCGACTTCAAGGGCAATCAGGGCCTTGGCGTCATTAGCGACACCGACCCCCAGCCTATCATCATCAACTCCCACTTAGGGCGCTATGCCGTGGTAACCGTGGCAAAGATCAACAACCTGCGGGAGATAGCCGACGAACTGCTGGCACAGCGAATGCACCTAAGCGAACAGAGCGCCAATAACCTGAATCAGACCGAGGTTGTGGCGCTTCTTATTAATATGGGTAATACATTCGTGGACGGCATCAACCGCGTGTACCAGAAAATCAAAGGCTCGTGCTCCATGCTGATACTCACCGAGGACGGCATCATAGCCGCCCGCGACTTCCTGGGCCGCACGCCCATCGTCATCGGCAAGAAGGAAGTCCATCAGCTGTCTCTCATTGGCACCGATGACTTTGTGAAGGCCTACGCCGTGTCGAGCGAGACCACGAGTTTTCCCAACCTTGACTATAAGCCTGTTCGCGATGTCGGTCCTGGCGAAATCATACGTCTGCATGCCGACGAATTCGAGGTTCTGCAGCCCGCCTTCAAGCGCTGTCAGATCTGTTCCTTCCTCTGGGTGTACTACGGTTTCCCGGCCTCCTGCTACGAAGGCATCAACACAGAGGCGGTGCGCGAGAAAAACGGCCGCATGATGGGCGAGAAAGACGACGTAAAGGCCGACCTTGTCTGCGGCATCCCAGACAGCGGCGTCGGCATGGCCCTGGGCTATTCAGAGGGCAGCGGCATTCCCTACAAGCGTGCCGTGCTGAAATACACCCCGACATGGCCGCGCTCCTTTACACCGGGCAACCAGAGCCGCCGCAGCCTCGTGGCAAAGATGAAGCTGATACCCAACGAGGCTTTGCTCCGCGGCCAGCGAGTGGTGTTCTGCGATGACTCCATCGTGCGAGGCACACAGCTCAGGGACAACGTGCGCGAATTCATAGAGAACGGTGCCAGCGAGGTGCATGTACGCATAAGCTGTCCGCCGCTGGTCTTCGGGTGCCCCTTCATCGGCTTTACCACGTCAAAGAGCGACTTGGAGTATATCACCCGCCAGATTATACGCGACTTCGAGGGCGACGACAAGGCCAAGCTGGACCGCTACTCCCAGGCAGGCACGCCTGAATATGACCGTATGGTGAAGGAAATAGCCCGCAGGTTAGACATCAGCACCCTGAAGTTTGCCCGCCTTGAGGACCTCGTGGAGAGCATAGGAATGCCCAAGGACAAAGTGTGCACACACTGCTTTGACGGTTCCAGCTACGACCGCGGGCAGGGCGAGGGCGAGTTCTTCGGATAAATATTAAACTATAACTTATATTTTCGCGTGTAATAAAACAACCACGGATTAAAGGATTTATGGGACTCCCCACCAGAGAAACTTGAATAACTTATGAAAGTCGTAAACTTTGCAGAGCAGAACACAATACTGAATCAGTACATGGCCGAGTTGCGCGACAAGAGCTACCAGAAGAGTCGCCCCTTGTTCCGCAACAACATCATGCGCATAGGCCAGGTGATGGCCTACGAAATGTCAAAAACGCTCCATTTCAAGGAAAAAACCGTAACCACGCCTCTTGGCATCATTGACATTCCACAGGTAAAGGACGACATAGTGATTGCCACCGTGCTTCGTGCCGGCCTGCCGTTCCACGAAGGCTTCCTCAGCATGTTCGACCACGCCGCCAGCGCCTTCGTCTCCGCCTACCGCATGTACACCAACCGTGAACATACCGAGGTGGGCATACACACAGAGTACATGGCAACACCGTCGTGCAAGGGAAAGACACTCATCATTGCTGACCCCATGCTGGCCACGGGCGGCTCAATGGTGGCAGCCTACGAAGCCCTGATAGCCACAGGCAAGCCTGCCCAGGTGCATATTGCCTGCGTGATAGCGGCTCCTGAGGGCATTGACATGGTGAGGCAGAACGTGGCCGACGACACCACCCTATGGTGTGCCGCCATCGACCCCGGCATGAACGAGCACAAATACATTGTGCCGGGCTTTGGCGACTGCGGCGACCTGTGCTACGGCGACAAGCTGTAAACATCTGCCCACAGTCAGAACACTCTGTCGCGCGTATAATATCAATGTACGCGCGATAGTTGTGATAACAAGAAAAAAAAACAAAAAAAACACCCATACCGCTGTAACTTTTACCCCGCTCAATCGTCTTATTATTATAGAGAGGATGAAAGAGGCTACCTTCCGCACCGACGTACTGCCGCTGAAAGACGAACTATTCCGACTGGCGTTGCGCATCACTCTCAACAGAGCCGATGCTGAGGATGTGGTGCAGGAAACAATGCTCAAGGTGTGGAGCCGGCGCGAGCAGTGGCACACGATAGACTCCATGGAAGCCTTCTGCCTCACCATCTGCCGCAACTTGGCACTTGACAGACAGAAGAGGGCTGAAAACCAGAATGCCTCCCTTGAAGAGAAATACGACACGGCCGACCACTCATACGCTGCCGACCCCGAGGAACAGACAGTTCAACGCGACCGGGTAGAGCAAGTGAGAAAGCTGATGGAGCAACTGCCTGAGAAACAGCGCACTTGCATGCAGCTGCGCGACGTGGAGGGCAAGGCATACAAGGATATTGCCACAATAATGGGCATAAGCGAGCAGCAGGTAAAGGTGAACATCTTCCGCGCCCGTCAGGCCCTGAAACAAAGATTCATTCAAATAGAACAACATGGACTATAAATACATAGAACAACTGCTTGACCGCTACTTCGAGTGTGACACCACACTGCAGGAGGAGCAAATCCTGAAGGCTTTCTTCGCCCAGGGCACTGACGGCATGCCGGAACATCTGGTCCAGTATGTGCCCCTGTTCAGCGAACTGAGTCAGAAGGACACCCTTGGCAGCGACTTTGATGAGCGTATAATAGCCATGACCAAGGAGCAGACCATAGTAAAAGCCCGCGTGGTGAGCCTCAAGGAGCGCCTGCGCCCGCTGTTTGCCGCCGCTGCCATGGTGGCCATCATACTCACCTTGGGAGGAGCCATAAACCAGTCGTTCAAACAGGACGATGTATGGGTGGATGCCAACCACTATGCCGCCATAGAGGTGGCTGCCGGCGATGCCGCAGTGGCCTACGAACAGACCGCCGACTCGCTGGCCTTAGGAAAGGACGGCTTCAAAAAAACCATGACTGACTCGGTCAGCACCGAGATTCTCAATTAGATATATTTCTATGCTTTCTCTATAACAATATCATTTAGGATTAAAACAAAAGTTGAAAAAAGTTAGGCTGTGAAGCCCAGCATTTTTTCCGAAGAGTAAAGGGCCTGCCGTCAAGCGTGACGACAGGTCCTCTCTCTTCAATTAAGAATTAAGAGTTTAGCCTACATTATTCATGAGAATTTTTATTTAACACGAATTTCCATGAATTCTACACGAATTTATCATTAAATTAATTTTTGAATAATTCATGTTTAATTCGTGGTAATTCGTGTTTAAAAACAAAAACATTCTACTGG
>JAFTAR010000086.1 GCA_017455495.1 Prevotella sp. | reverse complement strand
TACACCATCGCCGACGACTGCTACTTCTCGAACAACTCCACCTTGGAAACGCTTGAGGGAGCTAGCTACGGTGCCGTCTCGACCATCAGCGTGCTAAAAGAGATGGGCGACGGCAATGAGACGCTCTTCCGCGAGCTCAACTCCCAGCTGGCCGCCTTCATGGTGAAGCACCACGAGGACAAGGAGCTTATGAACCGCCTGCACCAGCTCATCGACGACGAGGTGCGCATCTCCACCCCCGAGCGCGGCATCATCGGCAACCGCGTGAAGATAATCAACACTAAGGACAACACCAACACCGTCATCAAGGGCGACTGCGAGATAAGCGGCTGTGCACGCCTGAACGAGTGCACCATCCTCAGCTCTGAGGACGCCTCGGTGTTCATCGGCACGGGTGTCATCTGCGAAAACAGCATCATCTGCGACGGATGCTCCATAAACAACTCTGTGAAGATGCAGGACTGCTTCGTGGGCGAGGCCTGCCAGATCACCAACGCCTTCACCGCCGAGGCCAGCCTCTTCTTTGCCAACTCGTTCATGGCCAACGGCGAGGCCTGCGCTGCCTTCTGCGGTCCCTTCTCGGCCAGCCACCACAAGTCAAGCCTGCTCATCGGAGCACAGTTCTCGTTCTATAACGCCGGCTCTAACACCAACTTCTCCAACCATGCCTACAAGATGGGACCCCTGCACTGGGGCACACTGGAGCGCGGCACAAAGACGGCCTCGGGCAGCTACGTGCTGATGCCCGCCACCATAGGTGCCTTCAGCGTCTGCTTCGGCAAGCTGATGCACCACCCCGACACCCGCAACCTGCCCTTCTCGTATCTCATGGCCTACGGCGACGACTGCTACCTCGTGCCTGGCCGCAACATCACCACCGTGGGCCTCTACCGCGACATAAAGAAATGGCCCAAGCGCGACAAGCGCTCAAAGCAGTCGAAGAAGTCTATCATCAACTTCGACTGGCTCTCACCCTTCACCGTGGGCGAGATTATCCAGGGCATAAAGATTCTGGAGTCCCTGCGCGCCGCCAGCGGCGACAACGTCACAACCTACAACTTCCACGAGTATGTCATCAACGCCTCGTCGCTGAAGAAAGGCCTGAAGTACTATGACATAGCCCTCCGCATATACATGGGAGCCGTGATGAAGCGTGCACAGAAGGAGGGATTCTTCGGCATGCCGAAATCGGAGGTAGGCAAAGGCCCGTGGAGCGACCTCAGCGGACTGCTCACCCCTGAGAGCGAGGAGCTGCGCCTTGTCAGCGACATCAAGGAAGGCAACATAGAGAACATCTCGCAGGTGCTCGACCGCTTCGAGGACATGAACAACCACTACAGCGACTACCGCTGGGCATGGAGCTACCAGCTCATACTGGACTACTACCACCTTACAGAACTCAACGAGCAGGCCTGCGAGCGTATTCGCGAAGACTATGTCAAGGCCCGCCGCGCCTGGATTGCCGAGATACGCAAGGATGCCGAGAAGGAGTTCCAGATGGGCGACGTGGAGCAGGAGGTCTTCGACGACTTCCTTGAGAAGCTCGACCACGAGATAGACTACGAGAACTAAACGTAGTTTTCCATACGACGGTTCCCGGGTAAGTTGCCGAAACAGGGCGGCAACTCACTTGGGAACTGCCTTTTTTTGGCATTTTACGTTTATTTAACTAAAAGGTTTAGCTATCTTTGGCGAAAATTAACTATTTTTGTACTGCAAAACCAATACAAAAAGGATGAGACTAAAGAAAGCTATCATACTCTCCCTGTTTATGCTTTGCGTAGGAGTAAGCCACGCACAGCACATAGCCATCAGCAACAACCTTCTTTTTGATGCAGCCGGAGCACTCTCTGCAGGCGTGGAGCTGCCCCTGTCAAAGGCCACTTCCATAGAGGCCTACGGCAGTGTGCGCCCCTGGAAGCGCGGCAACCAGAGCGTGCAC
This sequence comes from Prevotella sp., assembly GCA_017455495.1. GTDB lineage: Bacteria > Bacteroidota > Bacteroidia > Bacteroidales > Bacteroidaceae > Prevotella. The sequence goes on along the minus strand of JAFTAR010000086.1, from coordinate 7,861 downwards.
AAGCACTGGTCGGTGCAGACGCAGTACAGGATATGGCCCTGCCAGGTGATGAACGGCTTCTTCTTCGGCCCCTACATACACGCCGCCGAGTTCAACATCGGCAACCGCGACCTGTGCTTCGGACTGCTGAAAGGGTTGAAGCCCAACCGCTACGAGGGGTGGCTCATAGGCGGAGGCTTAGGCTGCGGCTACGAACTGGCCATTGCCAAGCACTGGAACATCGGTGCCGAGGCTGGAATAGGCTACACATACGTAAACAGCAAGAAATACGACTGCGAGAGATGCGGCCGGCTTAAGGATGACGACGCCTACAACTACGTGGGCCTGTCAAGGCTGGCGCTGAGCCTTATCTACGTTTTCTAAAGCCACATATATTATATTATTAGACGAATGAAACGAATGATTTTGCCGAAACGCTTCACACAATATACCGGTAGCCGCCTGTTGCAGCTGCTGCTCTTACTCACGGTCTGCATGGGGGCAAAGACCGCCATGGCGCAGAGCGTGACGCAGGAGGTGGCCCGCGACTACGTGATGACCATCAACCGCTCGGCACTCGCCATAGTAGACAGCAGCGTGGTGGTGTCAATGCACATCACAGCCATACAGGACATACCCGCCCTGCAGTCGGTGGTGCTGGCCCCGGTACTGGTGGACACCATCTCCGGACGCGAGCTGGAGCTGCCCCTCATCTTCCTGAACAGCCGCAACCAGCAGATTTACTTCGAGCGCACACTGGTGCAGGAATATCCCGACGCCATAGCCCTGCGCAAGAAGAACGGCCGGAACCTCGATATTGACTATGTGCGCACGGTGAAATACGAGCCGTGGATGGACCGCTGCGTGCTGAAGCTGAGGAAGCAGAGCTGCGCATGCAGCAACATGAAGGCTCGCGGAGAGCTCACCGTGGCAACATTCGAGAGGGAGCAGGAGCCGCCCACTATACAGCTCTTCCCCGTCTACTTAGTGCCGCCTGCCGACAACACCGTGAAGGTGCGCGAGGAGAGAGGCTCGGCCTACCTCTGCTTCGAGCTGAACAAGTGGGACATAAGGCCGGAATACATGACCAACCCCGTGGAGCTGCAGAAGATTCACAACTCGGTGAACCTGGTGAGAAACGACTCCGACGTCACCATACGCGAGATGACCATCGAAGGCTTCGCTTCGCCCGAAGGTCCCTATGCCCACAACCTCATGCTCAGCGAGAAGCGCACGGAGGCCCTGAAGAACTACCTCCTGGCCAGCAACATTGCGCGCGGCATCAACATAAGGGCAAGCGGACGGGGCGAGAACTGGCCGGGATTCACGGCCTACCTGGCAGAGCACACCAACATTCCGCAGCACAGCCAGCTGCTCGCCATTGCCAACAGCAGCCAGCAGCCCGACGAGAAGGAACAGCAGATGCGCCGCAACGCTGCCGAGGGCTTCGCCTATGTTTTGGAGAACGCATTCCCCGCACTGAGGTGCACCAACTACACCGTGGTGTACACCGTGAGGCCCTTCACCTTGGAGGAGTCGGAGCGGGTGTTTGAGACAAGGCCCATAAACCTGAACCTCAACGAGATTTACCGCCTGGCAGAAAACTATGCCGGCGACCAGGACAGGTACTACTCCATAATACGCCGGGCATACCTTCTCTATCCCAACGACTCCTACATCAACCTCACCATGGCCTGCCTCGCCATAAAGAGAGGAGAAGCCGACGAGGCTGCCGAACACCTGAGCAAGGTGAACGACAGTCCGGAGAAAACCATGAACGAGGGCATCGTGGCCTACATGAAAGGCGACCTGGACACTGCCGTGAGACTGGTGGAACAGGCCAGACAGGCGGGAGTAGCCCAGGCAGAACAGCAGCTACAGGAGTTTGCAAAGCTCAGGCAGAATTAACTAAAGCCACGGATTAAGGGATTACACGGATCTTCCATACCCCAACGAATTGAACGAATTATTTAATATAAAGACTATGGCTCATTCAACCAAAACCATCTTCGCCATGCTGCTCGCCGCCGCCTCATTAGTGGGCTGCAGCCAGCAGGAGGACGTTATCGTCGCCGACAGCAGCACGGCAGACCATGACAACGCCAGCGTTGTGTTCAGACTCTCTGCCAACACCGCCGAAGCAGCTGCCACGCGCAGCGCTGAAGACAGCTACGTACACGTGCAGGGAACGGCCGACGAGTACAGGGTGGACAACGCAAGGGTTTACCTCTTCGACGCACCCACAAAACTCTTCGTGAAGAGCATACTGCTCACAAACCTCACCCGCTCCGGCAGCGATGCCAACGGCAACATCGTGTATGAGGCAGAGCACGTGAGCGTGCCACAGGGCACCTTCGATATCTTCGTGACGGCAAACACCGACCGCACCATCAACAAGCAGACGGAGGACGAGTTCCTGGCCGACATTGACAGCACTACTTACGTCAGAGGCCGCATAGACGATATCTCTAAAGGCATAGTGATGACAAACAGGGCCAGCGACAACTCGGGAACGGTTATAGTGAACAGGCAGGACGGCAACGACAACGTGGTAGCCATAACGCTCGAAAGGGTGCTGGCACGAATAGACATTGCCAAGGCCACCGAGACCTTCCCCCTTACCGACAACAACAGCCGCCAGTATGCATCGGTGACACTTGAGGGCCATTTCCTTGTGAACCTGCCCAAATACTACTACTCTTACCGGCACACGGCTGTGCTCAACTCCATGACAGAGCCTTCATGGAGCATCAACGAGCACTTCGGCAACGTGAAGGATGTGAACGGCTATGTCATAGACCCCTACTTCTTCAAGAAGACCATCGATGCCTCGGCATTCACCAACGCCGACAAGTACTATGAGAACTACTTTGGCGACTATTCCAACCCCAACGTGGTGAGCTGGACGGCCTTCAAGCCCGCCAACGCCGGAGAGACGCAGTATAACACCATATACAGCCTGGAGAACTGCACGCTGGCCCCGGCCCAGAAGAACGGATACAGCACGGGAGTGGTGTTCAAGGCCAGGATAGAGCCTTACAACAACGTGTACCAGCTTGATGCCGCCGGAAACCTGAGCCTCATCAACGATGCAAGCAGATACCCGGAGGTGCTCTACTACTTCAACTACAACTTCTACGACTCGCCGCAGGCCCTTGCCGCCGCCATCGGAGTAGCATCGGTAAACGCAAACGACATCGACATGTATCAGGCCCGCAAGTTTGAGAAGGACGACAACGGCTACCACTGCTACTACACCTACTGGATTCGCCACTTAGACAACTACAACCCCACAAACATGGGAGTGATGGAGTTTGCCATAGTGAGAAACAACCTCTACCGCATACTCATCACCAACGTGTCAGGCCTTGGATACCAGGAGCCGGTGGTAAACCCGGACACCCCCGACGAGGGAGAGACTTACCTGAAGGTGGTGCTCAATGTTAAGCCATGGATTGTAAGAGACCAGACAAACGTAGTGCTTTGAAACAGCTCCTTGCCATACTGATATGTGCCTTCACGGCGACGGCTTGCACATGGGTGCAGGACGACAACGACTCATGCCCCTACGGCTTCTGGCTGAGGCTGCACTACTCCTACAACATTCTTGACGTGGATGCTGCCAGCAAATATGTAACCGACGCGTACATATATATTTATGATGCCGACGGAAACTACGTGAAGCGCATATACACAACGCAGGACGAGCTTGCCGCCAACAACTACCGCGTGAGGGTGGAGGACCTGCCCGAGGGCGACTACCAGTTCCTGGTGTGGAGCGGCATGGGCAACAGGAGCTATGCCGTGGCCGGCGACACGCAGGACATGGACAGCTTCCTCCTCTCGCTGACCACTGACGGCGATGCCTCCTCCACGCAGCTGCCCGGCCTCTATCACGGCTTGCTCACCAACGTGCACTACGACGATGCCTACGCAGAGCACGACGTGGAGCTTATGAAGAACACCAACCAGCTGGCATGCATAGTGGTGTCGGTGACAGAGCAGAATGAGCTGTCGACCGACGAATACACCATGAGGCTGGTATCGGCAAACAGCGTCATGGATGCCCGCAACCAGCTTGCTACCGACAAAGAAACTGCCTACAACCCCTTCGCCGAGGAAAGCATCACCATAAACGATGCCGACTACGGAGAGTTGCATGGCCTGAAGTACGATATCTCCACACTGAGGCTCATGGCCCGGAGAGACAGCCGCATCATCCTTGAGAAGAAAAGCACCGGGCAGACGCTTATCAACGTCTCCATACCCGAATACATAGGCATGATTGGTTCGCTCTACACCAACCTGGGCCGTCAGCTGTCTGTGCAGGAATACTTGGACAGGCAGGACTTCTACACCATAGTGTTCTACCTCTCTGCCGACCTTGACGAGCTGATACAGCTGCGGGTGAACAACTGGCGGCTAAGGGCTGTAAACCATCTTAAACTGTGACCCCGGCCTTGAAACGATACCACACCCTGATATTCCTGCTGGCGGCTGTCATGGCCACCATGCTGACGGCCTGCATAAACGATGACGACAAGCAGGACGGCAACACCGCCTTGGTTGCAGTAGGCGACGCGGTGCCCGACTTCTCAGTAACTGATGCCGAAGGAAACGTGGTCACAAAGGAGTCGCTGCAGGGAAGGCCCTACATACTGAACTTCTTCGACACCTCGTGCCCCGACTGCCAGAAAGAACTGGGAGTGCTGCAGCAAATATACGGTAAATATGGCACGGCGGTGCCCGTCATCAACGTGCCGCGAAGCCAGACAAGCCAGGAGGTGCAGGAATACTGGAGCGCCAACAGCCTCACCATGCCCTTCTACATGTCTGCCACAGGGCTTTACTATAAGTTTGCCAAGCGAGTAATACCCCGCACATACGTAGTAGGCAGGGACGGAAGGATAAGCGCCGCCTTCGACGACTCTCCCGTGGCCGACTACGCCACACTGGAGTCAACGCTGGAGGAAGCTCTAAACAGCGACATGGTAAGGCTGAGGCTCAGGGTGAAGGTGCCTGCCACACGAGCCGCTATTGACGAGTACTACTTCCACAACGAGTATACCATAACAAGGCTCGACGTGTGGTTCTTCAATGCAGAGACAAAGGATTTCTTCACAAAGGTATCGGCAAGCGGGCTGACACAGGAAAATGCCACCTTCGACACTGAGTACGACATAACCTACGTGTTCAGGGACGTGAGGCTCAGGGCAGGAGTGTACGACGTGTTCACCATTGCCAACTACGAGCACTGCCCCGACAGCGTGGAGGACGAGACGGCCCTGCTGAACATGGTGGACAGCATAACCTACCGCAGAGGAATGGAGCCCAACATTCCCGACAGCGGACCGGTGATGACAAACAGGGCTACATCGCTCATAGGCATTGACCTGGTGCCCTGGATAAACAAGGAGTACCTGCTCGAAGTGGAACTGGAGAGGGTGATGGCAAAGCTGCAGATAGGCATGGCGGGCAACACCTTCCTGCTCACCCACAACGGCAGGAAGTATGCCGACATAAACATCACCAACTACAAACTGGTGAACCTCAACCGCGAGTACTACCTGTTCCAGCACCGCGACAGCACGGCTGAGCTGGGGGCACAGCCTGACTTCACCATGCCCTACCACTTCAGCGACTACAGCGACGAGGGACAGCAGTATGTGGTTGACCCCCACTTCTACCAGAAGACCTCACAGACTGCCGATGCCTCTTCGTTCAGAAACGTGTATGAGTCGTGGTTTGGCAACTTCAACACCGAGGACTTCGCCTCCATGCCATCGGCCGACAACTACGGCTATGTATACATCTTAGAGAACACCGCCTTCAAGACCAGCCAGAAAAACGGCTACTCGCCGGGAATAGTGTTCAAGGCGGCCGTAAGCCCGGTCTTCGTTTACCTCTACGACTTCGACAAGAGAATGCTGCAGGAGGAGTACCGCCCGGAATACTGGCCAAACACCATCTACCTGTACAACTACAACTTCTACGGCTCAATACGTGCCGTCAACGAGCAGAGCGGACTGCAGCTTGACGAGCTTCTCGCCTATACCGACGCACAGCTTAAGCCCTACGGCATAAAGCAGTGCCGCTTTAACATGGGCGTCTACGAGACTTACTACACCTACTGGATCCGCCACCGGGGCAACGGCCCTGCCGACCCTATGGGCCCGATGGAGTACGGCATAGTAAGAAACAACTTCTACCGCATCATAGTGAGCGGAGTGAGCGGCATTGGCAACAGCGTAATATCACCTGAAGTGATGCGCGACAACTACCCCAACTCCTACGCCGACATTACAGTGAACTAACTCTCAACCCTCTTTGAGATTACCACAGAGAGGCCCATGGACAGCAGCAGTGTGGCAAAGATGAACACCAGCGACCACACCGTGGGCACCTCTATGTGAGGCATGTGCAGGTTTATGCCCACGGCACCAAGCAAGGCATTTATATACTCATCCATGGTGAGCAGCATCTTCACGCCCACAAAGATGAGTATTATGCCAAGGCCGTACTTCAGGTATTTGAAGTATTTGGCAACGGCGGCAAGGGCAAAGTAGAGGGCACGCAAGCCAAGAATGGCAAAGATGTTTGAAGTGAGCACGATGAAGGGGTTGCGGCTCACGCTGAACACAGCCGGGATGCTGTCTACGGCAAAGGCCACATCGGTAGTCTCTATCACCAGCAGGGCAATGAACAGCGGCGTGGCTTTTAGCAATGTCTTGCTTTTCTCTTTTACCTCTTCCCTTATGAAGAACTTTTCGCCGTGCATCTTGTCGGTAACAGGGAAGAAACGCTTGAACAGGCGCACTATGAAGTTGTTGGCAGGGTCGCCCTGCGCCTCCTCGTCGTGGGTGAACATCTTGCCGCCTGTGTACAGCAGGAAAAGGCCGAACAGGCCCAGCACCCACTCAAAGCGCTCCACCATTGCTGCACCGGCAAAGATAAAGACGCTGCGAAGCACCAACGCACCGAAGATGCCCCAGAAAAGCACCTCGTGCTGATACTTTCGCTCCACACCGAAGAAGGAGAACAGCATGAGGAACACAAACAGGTTGTCCATCGACAACGACTTCTCTATAAGGTAGCCCGCAAGAAACTCCATCGCCTTCTCGTGTGGCTCGTGAGGATAGAAGAAATAGATGGCTACGGCAAACAGCAAAGACACGCCTATCCACACGCCCGTCATCTTCAATGCCTCGGCCACGCCGACTTCGTGCTGCCCCTTCTTGCCAAACATCTTCAGGTCGGCAACAAGCATTATCAGCACCAGCACGTAAAACACTATCCAAGCCCACAGGGGCATTCCCATCAAGTCCATTTTCTATACTCTCTTTTATTTTCAGCGTGCAAAGGTACTAATTAACGGGGAAATAAAGCCAAGGGGAAAGAATATTTTTCTGCTTCGGGCGAAAAAAAGAGCCATCTTTAGAGATAATCACCAAAAAGACTACCCTTCACAGGAGTTTTTTCTGGAATCAGGCGGGAATTTGGTGGATATTTCCAAACATAGTACCTTTGCACCGTCAAAAGCAAAGTAAACAGCAATTCATAAAGACAGAGTAACAAAATAACAAATAATAAAAAGAAAGGATTTGACTATGAGCACAAAGAAGAACTACCGCTTTGAGACATTACAGCTCCATGTAGGCCAGGAACAGGCCGACCCCGCAACCGACGCCCGCGCCGTACCCATATACCAGACCACAAGCTACGTGTTCCGCAACTCCCAGCACGCTGCCGACCGCTTCGGCCTTCGCGATGCCGGAAACATCTACGGTCGCCTCACCAACTCCACACAGGGAGTGTTTGAGGACCGTGTGGCTGCCCTTGAGGGCGGTGTGGCCGGCTTGGCAGTAGCCTCTGGTGCCGCCGC
>JAFTAR010000085.1 GCA_017455495.1 Prevotella sp. | reverse complement strand
CGAGAAGGTGCAGCGTGCCATCAGCCAAGGCGCCAAGCTGCTCTGCGGTGGTCAGCGCGTAGGCACGAAGGGCTACTTCTATGCCGCCACCGTGCTCGACGACTGCCGTCAGGACATGGACATCATCCATGAGGAGACCTTCGGCCCCGTCATTCCGCTCGTCACCTTCGAGACCCTCGACGAAGTTATCCAAATGGCCAACGACTGCGAGTACGGCTTGGCCTCAAGCATCTTCACCAAGGACCTGAACGTAGCCGTAAAGGCATGCCGCGAACTGGAGTTCGGCGAGACCTACATCAACCGCGAGCACTTCGAGGCCATACAGGGCTTCCATGCCGGAGTGAAGAAGAGCGGCATAGGCGGTGCCGACGGCAAGCACGGCGTTGATGAATACCTTGTCACCCACGTCACCTACCTTGACACCTGGGACAACATGTAGTTGCCAGTCAATTACACGAAATCGCCTTAGCTGGCATTTTTAACTAAGCCGCCCGGAGGATTGCTCCCCCGGGCGGCTGCTTTTTGATGTTCGGTCTACCATTCGTCCTCGTCGTCCCACAGGCTGTTATGATAGCGTGAGAGGTTTCCGCTGGTCTCGTTTGTTGTTGGGGCTTTACTCAGATCCTGCTCCAAACCAAGAGTATCATCCAGCAGTTTTGAGGCTGCAATCATCCTGGTGGTTTCCAGCTTCACTATTTCGACAGATGGTTTCTGATATGTTGTCTTCATGATGATGTTCTTTTTTGTTTTGTGAAACTAATAATAGTTGGTTTTTCTTGGAAAGAAATTAGAAACAATTAGAATAATATGTTCCAACAATTATAAACAATTAATCATTATTCCTATTTCTGGATACTATTTCTTCTAATTCTTTCTAATTGCTTTCCAAGAACTCTTTACTCTTTACGATAGGTTTACTTCACTACAACCTTCTTGCCGTTCACGATGTAGAGACCCCTCTGCGGCTGAGCCACGCGGCGGCCCTGCAGGTCGTAGACCTCACTATTCACATCGTTCATCTGCGTAGCGCTGATGCCAGTCGTTGTGTCATCGCTGAAGCCGATGAATGTACGGGCACTTGCCGTAGCAGGCAGGTAGGCCGTGTTAGCACCAACAGTGAAGGCATTATTGGTCTTGTAGAAGCCAACGCCTCTCTCGCCGTTCATCAGTACGAACGAACCTGCAGCTACTTCAGTAGCAGTTGTAACGCCTACCAAAGCAGTCTCAAAGTCTGTAGCTGATGCAACTACAGGAATGTAATAAGTGCCTTCATCACCCTTCAGAAGCATGCCCTTGTTGGCGGGAACCTGCGACACCTCGGTGAAGGTCACCTTGCTGTCTGCAACTGTAGCTTTGTAGGCGATTACTCCAGTTCCAGTAAAGTCAAGATTGCTCGTAGTGCAGAAAGTAGCATAGCCGGCATCACTAATGCCCTTTCTGACTAAATTAATTGTGATTGCACCCACACCAACATTGGAACCCTTGGTGAAGTACAGACGAACGTATCTGTCGGTAGTGGCAAATCCCTTTGTTGTTTCAAGGTTAAGTTCGGTGTTCTGTTTACCACTTATTTCTAATGTCTCTACGTCTGTAAAGTCCTCTCCGTCGGCAGACCCCTGCACGGTAATTGTTGAGGTGCTATTACCTCCAAGCATTTTCACATCAACGGCAACCTTATATATCTCGCCGTCGGTCTTTATCTGAATATAGTCACCCGTTGAGTCAAACTTGATGCGATAAGGTGCATTGCTTGCTGCATAGTCAGAGCCAAGACCAGAAGTTGTTACACCTGTTAGACCGTTAAAGTCTGAACTTGTTCCACCTTCCCATTTGAACGGAAGTGTGGCATAATCCACGACAAGCCCTGCCTGAGTAACGGTTATCAGCTCTGAATAGACATCTTCTGCGTTGTTATCTAAGGCATAAACTTTTATATAAGCTGTGCGAGCCTCAGAACTAGTATTCTCACTTATCACATAGTCAAGATTGTTTGTTGTTTCGTTGATTTCAGCAATTATCCAGTCGTAGGTGGTAGCAGTTTCACCATCAGATTCGTAGAATTTAACTTCTGCCACAGGTGTAGTGATATTCTCGTAGGTAACGATGACTGTTCCATCAGCCCCTGCTGCAGTAGTCTCAATATAATTAGAACTAAGGATAACAGAAGGATTCAAATTGAGAGTGTATGCTGCTGTTGCAACCTCACTATCAAAGCAGCCATCCTTCACGGCAATGGCCTTAATGGTAACAGCCTCGGTAATAGTGATAGCACCAGTATACTCAGTGCTGCTTGCTGTCGGGGCAGATTCGTCGGTAGTATAGTATATGGTGGCATCTTCAGTCGTAGTGCTGATGGTCACTTCTGTCCCAGGCACCACGGCACCAGCCTCAGGAGAAAAGGTCGGAGTAGCACAGGTAACTTTAACGCTTACATCTGTGGGGTTGGCTATCTGTGCAGCATTGTAACACCCAATGTTGCCTGTGAGGGTGATGATATCGTCCACATCAACGGTCACTCCGCTAATGCCACGTACCACGATGGTATTCTCCCCCTGGGCGATAGTTGTATTCTGACCATTGGTTGCAGTTACGGTGGCGTTCTCAATCTTTATAAGCCAGCCCTGCAAAGCATTGTCTGCTTCATAGTCGCTGTTGATTTCAGCTATGGTCTTCACAGTCGGCGTAATGCTATTGCCAGAGCTGAGAACAGTAACAGTGGGACTGGTAATCTCAAGCAGACCATTATAGTTTGATAGTGAACCTTGAACTGTCACCTCGTCACCAATGGTCAAAGACTTACCATATACGCAGACGGCTGCGGTGGCATCCTGTATATAAGCAGTTGTGCCAGAACAGCTGGTTACGATGCCCTGAGTGAAAACGGAGCCAGTACCTTGAGCTCTAACAGCGGCAATGGTAATAGGAGTTTGGATAGTATAGACTGCTGTAGCAACAGCACTGTTGTCATAGCCGTCAGCAACGGCAATAGCCTTGATTGTTTTGGTCTCGCTGACAGGGATAGCAGAGGTATATTCGCTGCTATTTTTTGTCGGGTCTGTACCATCGGTGGTGTAGTATATAGTGGCACCATCAGTAGTTGTGCTTATTGTCACATTCTGAGCCGAGGTGTAGGTGCCTGCAGCAGGAGAGAAAGTGGGAGTAGCACAGGTGGGAGTGGCATCTGCTGAAGTGTAGGTTACGGCAATGGCAGAAAGTCGACGATTACCACTGGTACCACCAATAGTGAACTTTACACTTGAAGCAGAACCAGTCCATGTGCCGTTACTATAAGATCCTACATCGGTCGTAATAGCATTGCTACCATCACTGCTACCAAAGGTTATTTCGATTTTCTCTATGGTCTTTGTTAGGCTACTAATTGTAAAGGTATTACCTCCATAAGCGCGAATGGCTGTGCCAGAAGTGTAGTACTTAGGTGCATTGCTATTAGTGCCTTTATCGAAAGTAATGGTAAAATTGGTGCCAGACACGCTTTCTATTGCCTCGGCATTCGAATAGCCTTTTTCAGAGAATGTAATCGTCTCGTCAGCCGCCCATGCAGAACCTGCCCCCCCCACTATGAGGGCGCACAGCAGGAGTAGCGATTTAAGAGTAAATTTTGTTTTCATAGAGTAAATAAATTTATTGAGTTAATAATGTTGATTAAATCTTTAGCATTAAGAACTATACGTTTTCTTCTATATCTTTGTTTTTCTCAAAAAGCGTCTTAAACATTCTTAGCGTGTCTTTATATGGTTTCTTCGCTTCATTTGCAGTGAATCCACAACGCTCGTAAAAGCCGACAGCACTATATTCATTTGTGGCAAGAGCTTCCACTGTGAGGAACTGACATCCTGCAAGTGTCTGCCTTCTGGCCAAGTCTGCAATCTGCTTTATAAGGAAATCTCCAACATGCCTACCCCGCCATGAAAGTCGCCACGAATGAATTTGTCCATAGACTCAACTCCAGAACAGAAAGAATTAAGTACTTGGAAATCCTTCAACAATCTTATATGGAGTTCGCTATGTAACGATGTTATTCCGTTTCCCATACAGCAGTCCATTATTTTTCACTTTCTCTCAGTATGCGGCGTGCCTCCTTTTCTTTCTCATTGAGGTTTCCGGTCATAGCGCGACGCAGGGCAGCGCGGATTTCTCGTGAGAACTCCGGCGTAATTGGTTCGCGTGGTGAATATACTCCTAACATTTTCTTACTTGTATTTGTAGTGTGTCGTTCTCTATGCTATCTTCGCTTTTTCATGCAAAGGTACACCTTTTATGTCCAACCGCCAAAGGGAACACCTACTTTTTTTGATATTTTTCTTAAAAAGCGACAAATTCACTAATTGGGTAAAATGGGCTTTTCACTAATTAGGAGAAATGTTTTTACTTGTCGTCATGCATCAACAGGCTCTTGATATAGGCTTCTATGTCTGCGGAGCTGACATCATACAAGGGTTGCAATTGTCTGAACTGTTCGTCCTTGCGAAACAACTCGCCGTTGGTCAGCATTGCCATCAGGCCCTTACTCTTCAGCCTATGGCCAGAATGTTCCAGTGCACGAGGTATCAGACTCTTAATGTCTGCGCCGCTTTTCAGAATAGAGTAAATGTCATAGTAGTCACGAAACTTGCTACGGCGCATCATGGCCTCCATCTTCATGATACCTATTGACTCAACATCGGCAAGCCGGATGTTGTTCATATAGGGTATCTCGCGCATGGTGGCAATTCTCTTACGCGGTGCAGCATAGAATGACACTTTCACACTTTCAACCACAAACAGAACCTGGTCGAAACCAGCAACCTGAATATCCTCAATCTCACCCACAGTTTCGAGTTCTCTCTGAAGTTTGGGCCATTCTACATCCAGCGTATCATCCTTTCCCTCTTTCCAGCGCATGAAATCAAGATCCTCGCTCTGACGGGTTTTCAACTGGATGGACAGGGCTGTACCGCCTACCAACACGAAGGGCTTTATGCATTCAAGACGGGAGATGGCCTCTATGATGCGACCAGTCTGAGGGGCAAGTGACGGCGAAATCATATTGAAAGACGTTTGTTGAGCCTGCGCGTGGCCATCGCCTTCACATAGCGACGGGGCTGCTTCACGTGAAAATAATACCAGGCGAAGAAATAGTTCAGGTTATAGTAACGCTCGCCCTGGGCCACGACATTGTCTATCCAGGCCCGCTTCACCGTCTCATAGCCTAAGAGCTGGAAGAGCAGGTCAATATCGTCAATATCAAGATATAGCATCACCAGTTCCACCAGCACATCATTGGGGATGTCCTTAATGGATTCGCTGTCGTAGCTCCACAGGCAATGCTCCTGTTTCAACTTCTCTACGAGATATGGTCTGATATCTATAACTTCATTCTTCTTCATTACTCAAATGCAAAAGTACAAAGATTATCGAGAAATACCAAACAATTACCTGAAAATGTTGTTAAAGAAAAGGCAGCTTAAGCCTTAAACACGATGGCAGAATGATGACAACTTACATGTTGCGGTGCGGATAGAGGGCATCCCACCACGACGAATCGTCCTTGAGCCAGTGCTGGAACCAGGCCATCTGGGTGGCTATCCACTTCTCGCGCTTCTTGTAGTCCTGGATATGGTGGTTCTCGCCCTCCACCTCTACCAAAGCCACCTCGCGGCCCAGCAGTTTCAGGGCAGTGAACATCTGCAAACTCTCAATGAGCGGCACGTTGGTATCGGCATTACCGTGAAGCAGCAGCAGCGGGGTGTGAATCTTGTCGGCACGGAACAGCGGACTCTGGTCCACGTAGAGCTGGCGGTGACTCCACGGATAGCTGTTGGCCATAGAGACCTCGCTGTAATTATAGCCCCAGTAGCCCTCACCCCAATAGCTGGTGTGGTTGGCAATACCGGCATGGCTCACGGCACAGGCAAAAATGTCAGTAACGGTCTGCAGATACTGCGTCATGAAACCGCCGTATGACGCGCCCATACATCCTATTTTTTCGCGGTTGATGAAAGGATGTTCGTCGCAGATGCGCTGCACACCCTCAATGATGTCGCCAGCCGGAGTGCCGCCGGGCATGGTGCCGTCGGCACGGGGTTCTCCACCGGCTGTGTTGACATGGCGCGAAGCCCACTCCTGACCAAAGCCGGTAGCACCGCTGGGCTGCAGAATATAGGCTACATAGCCCAAAGATGTCCACATCTGAGGAGCGTAAGGCGACTCAAAGTAGCGGCTAACGGGAGAGCAGCCACCATAATAATATACTATCATGGGATACTTCTTTGAGGGGTCGAAGTCGGCAGGCAGGTAGAGACGCCCGTAGACGGTGTCGCCATTAGAGTTCTGGAAGTTCCAGTCCTGGCAGGTGCCGAGCTGCGCATCACCAAGAGCATTTCTTCCGTTGAAAAGGCAGGTATTTGTCCATCCGCGACCCTTCTGTTTCCAGGTGGAGAGATAGGCTGAGGCGGGAGCCATGGTGTCGTAGGTGAGGTAGGTCATGGCATTGGCACAGGAAGCCAGAGTCCAATAATAGGTATAGTCGCCCTGTGTGGACAGCTGCTCAATGCCACCGGTGTCAGGGTTCATGCGGAACAGACGCACATAGTCGCGGTCCTCGGCGGAGAAATATATCTGACCGTCGGTCTGCGACCACTCCACATCCTCTATGCTGGGGTCGAAGTCGCGGGTGAGTGGCGTTACGGTGCCTGAGGCGATGTCAAACAGGAAGAGTTCCGTCTCAGTCATGCTGGGAATGGCATTATCAGGCAGCTGGCACCCCACGCGGTTGAAAGCCTCCGGAGTACCCTCAATGAGCAGTTTGCTGCCGTCGGGCGAAAAAACAGCACCGCCAATGAACTCCGCATCGGTGAGGACTGTGTCAACTTCGTGGGTCTTGACATCCATCATCATAAGAGTTGTAACCGTGGTTGGACGACGCTGAAGACGCGAACAGGACGTGGCAAAGAGCAACTTGCTGCCATCGCGGGAAATGTCGTAGAGCACCTCTCCCTTACGACCGAAGGTGATGCGCTGGCCAACGCCGGTGGCACAGTCGTAGTGGACAAGGAAAGTGCGGTCGCGCCAGCCGGGCTGCCGGTCGTCCATCTCAGTAACTTCAAAAACGCCATCATCATCCTTGGGGCCTTCCTCTTCGTCGGTTAGGATGATAAAATCCTCAGTGGGACTGATACGGTAGCTCCCTGCAGGCAGGTTGGCGGCGAAGAGGGTGCGCTGGCCATTGAAGGGGTCTATAGTGTAGAGCATGCGGTGGCCGTTCTCCTGTACCTCTTCTATATATGCGCACGTGCGGGGCATCCAGCGGACTGCTTCAGAAGGGCGTGACAGCAGCCGTTGTGTGGAAGCTTCGCGCAACTCATAGTCCCAGCGGCTCTGGCCGCCTCGTTCGGTGGTCTGATAAGTAAGTATAACAACACGACCATCGGCCGAAGGCCTGGCTCCCCTTATGCGCCGTCCGTCAGTGAGGTCATGAAGCATATAGGGATGCTGTGGAGAGAGAGTGGGCTGAAGGGGGATGGCGGCATCAATAGTGATTCTGATGCTGTCGCTGTCGGATGGTTCAGCAAGATACTTCACGGCAATGGTGTGATGGTCAGGAGAAAGAGTGATACGTTCATTTTGTTCGATTCCATCAAGAAAAACCCTATTGTAATAAGGACCCTTTATTGTAATTGTGGCTTCGGTATAGGCGGTGTTGTTCAGATAGAAACTGAGCACGCCTACGCTCTTCTGACCATTGGCAGTGGGCAAAAGAGAGTCAGAAGGAGCTGTGGCAGTGGCGGGGGCATCATGACTGACTATGTCAAGAAACGACCACTGGCTCCATTTCTTACCATTGATGTTAACAGTGTCAGTCTGAAAGGGTTTGCTCACGGCAAAAGGACCGGCAAGGTTGAACCTGTCAACAGTGACTTCATTCTGTGCCGTGGCTGAGAGAGCCGCAAGCATCAGGGGTAGGGTTGCTATGTATTTCATCAGTATAAGGATGGGTTATAACTTTATTAATATGTGACGTTTCCAAAGTACTAAGCCTATCAGGTAGTTTATGCCTACAAAGACGAGCGAATAGGCCAAAGAGGCCCATTTCAACGGAATAAACGAGAAATCAAACAGGCCGTAGATGGCATCGCTGATGCCAAAATGGCCAAAAAGGATGGAGAGCAGTTCGCTGCACACATAGATGGCAAGGGCATTGACGCCGAACACACGGAAGAAACGGAACAGGCCCCTCTGCAAAGCCACAAAGGACCGGGGCTTACGACAGTCGCCTTCATTAAGCACCAACTGCTCCATATAGATGAACAGAGCGAGCATCAGAGTGGAAAGACCGCTGCTGACGAGAACGTAGGACGGACTCCACACGCGCTTATTGAGCGGGAGACCGTATGTAAGAAGATAGCCCGCGATGATGCAGACCGTGCCAAAGGCGAAAAGCTTCAGGGTGAAGTTTTTCTCTTTCAGGAGCTTTCCGCAATAGAAGCCTATCAGCGTGTGGGCAACAGCACTTATGGTGCCAACCAAGCCCTCAGGGTCAACAGGACTCTTATGGTACAGGTGGTCATAGCCAAAGATGTTAAGGTCCACCCTCGCAAGGATATTTGTCGAGGCATCCTCGGCATAGCCATTGCCCAGCAGCAAGATGGCCGAATAGACTGTCAACAGCACGGCCACCGCAGGCAGGACAAAACGATGGTTGCAGTAGAGAGCAAACAACGAAACAAAGAGGTAACAAAGGGCTATGCGCTGCATAACGGCCCAGATGCGCAGGTGGGCAAAGTCAAGGGGCTGGCCTTTTACTGCCAGTTCAAACCAGTTTATGAAGAGGCCTATGGCAAACAGCAGGACGGCACGTTTCACCACGCGCCAAAGCACAGGACGGGAAGGGGTGAACGATGTCTTAGTGAGCGACAAGTAGCACGACACTCCCATCATGAACAGGAAGAATGGAAACACAAGGTCGCAGGGTGTCATGCCGTTCCACTGAGAGTGACGAAGCATCTGGAACGACTCGCCGTAGCCGTTGTTCACCAATATCATGCCGGCTACGGTGAATCCGCGGAGCATGTCAAGAGATTTCAGTCTTTGTTGTGCCATTTTCTCATTTCCTCATTATCTCATTTTCTAATTCTCTCAGCTTCCTATATAGAGACAAATCATTCCCAAGAGTACCAGGGCCAGGTCAAGTGCTTTTGCCTTAAGGTTCTTCTCATGGAAGAAGAGGGCACCGCAGATGAAACTCACTATCACAGAGCCACGACGCACCATGGAGACAATGCTTATCATGGACGTCGGCAGCGACAAGGAGTAGAAGTACATGAAGTCGGCCGTGGAAAGGAACAGGCTGATGCCGAGTATGGCCCAGTCCCAGTGGAAGGGAGTGGTTTGGGAACGCTTAGGCCACCACATTATCCACACCATGACAAACATTATGAAACACTGATAGATGTTGTACCACGACTGCACCAGCATGCGGTCAAGCCCTCCCCCACCCTCGCTGACGGGTGCCATGAGGTATTTGTCGTAGAGTCCGCTAAGCGCACCCATGACGGCGGCACCGACAATCATGTATATCCAGCGGTCGTGCTTGAAGTCTATGCCCTCCTTCTTTCCGCTACGGCTCAACAAGAGGAACGACACCACAGCCAGGAGAACGCCTGCCCATTGCCAGAGGTTGAGCCGCTCCCCGAAAAACAGCAGGGCGCCTACCAGCACCATGACAGGACGCGTGGCATTGATAGGGCCTACAATGGTGAGCGGCAGATGCTTCATTCCAAAATAGCCCAACACCCAACTGCTTAGTACGATGACTGCCTTGGCTATAATATAAAGGTGTTCGCGCAAGGAGCCTGACGGAACAAAAAAGACGGTTCCATCGAAAATATTGCTCGTGGAGCTGAGCAATATGAAGGGCAGGAAGATAAGCGAGGAGAAGAGGGTGTTGAGGAAGAGTACCGGCAGGACGGCATTATCCTTGAGCGACTTCTTCTTCAGGGAGTCGTACACGCCAAGGAAGGCTGCCGAGAGGAAAGCAAGAATCAGCCACATATCAGTATTCTATATTCTGAAGGAAGAGTGCGTTTGCCGGCATTGACTCGCCGGCCTCCGTGCGCTGCTGCCCCTCCACCACACGGCGGAAGCCCTCAATGGTGAGGCGTCCGCGACCTACCTCTATTAAAGTACCCACCACGGAACGCACCATATTGCGTAGGAAGCGGTTGGCTGTAATCTCGAAGAGCCACTGCCCCTCACCTACCTGACGCCATTCTGCCTTGGTGACATGGCAGAGTTTGGTCTTGACATCGGTATGACTCTTGCAAAAAGCACCGAATTCATCGAAAGAAAGCAGCAGCTGAGCAGCCTCGTTCATAAGTCCGAAATCCAAAGCGTAGTGAAGTTCACAGCTATAGTGTCGC
This sequence comes from Prevotella sp., assembly GCA_017455495.1. Taxonomy (GTDB): domain Bacteria; phylum Bacteroidota; class Bacteroidia; order Bacteroidales; family Bacteroidaceae; genus Prevotella. The sequence continues at coordinate 28,586 of JAFTAR010000085.1, read as the reverse complement.
AGGAAAGGAGACTTCACCGTGTGTACATAATAATAATATGAACGCGCGCGAGCAGAGAAGCGGGCATGCATGCTTTCATCCACCTGCCTCACCTGCTGAACAGCAATGTCGGCAGGCAACAGGCGGTTAAGTTTGTAAGCAAGCTGCTGACAGTCAACCAAGGCTTCAGTATCAAAATGGGCCACCATCATACTTGCATGAACCCCGGCATCGGTGCGGCCCGCCCCAGTAACCTCTATGTCCTGACGCAACAACAGAGAGAGGGCATGCTGCAGCTCCCCCTGCACGGATATGCCGTTGGGCTGCACCTGCCAACCGTGGTAGCGGGTGCCATCGTAGCTTAGTGTGATGAAATACCTCATGAAATCAGAAACATGTTCCCCGAAGAATCCATAAGGACTCTGCGGGGAGCATGTCTATATGCGAGAAGATTATCTCAGCACCACCTTCTTGCCATTGACAATGAACAAGCCCTTCTGTGGAGCTGCCACGCGCTGGCCTGCAAGGTTGTAGGCAGCAGTTTCCTCAGTAACACCAAGACCGACGGTATCTATGCCAGTAGCATTAACAACCTCAATGGCCTCCTGAGAAATAGGAGAAATCTGGAAAACGGTACCGTTGCTTGTCGTGTACGGCGCAATAATGCCGGTAATTGTCATTGTCTGACCTTCTGCAAGTTCCGGCAATGAATATCCCACCTTAAAGTTGTCGCGGACCTCAATTTCGTCGGTGCCATTATCTGTAGCATAGTAGCGTTTGGCCGACTCATCGTAACGACAAGTAAGATTGGTCAGCCTGAATAGTCCCAAGAGCTTAGTGACATCGGATGCAGCTGCCACATTCGCAAGCTGCTCGAGAATCAAAGCTTCATTACCGCTCACGGTTAAAGTGCTGACATTGGTATTTGTAGTGCTTGCAAGCTCGTTCATGCCGTAATAAACGCTATACTTACCTATCAAACTGCCATTAACAATGTCGCCTGCTTTCAGTATTGCAGCAGCTCCAGTCTTATAAAGAACAATACGACCGTTATTAACATCTTGAAGTACTACCCAGTCATTTGTACCACTGGTATTTGCAAAGAGCACCTGCACTTTGTCCTCTGCACGGAATTGAAGTTTAGCCTCAGTGCCGTCAGTGAGTGCAATGAACTCTGCGATACTGTTGCACTCGTTAGTATTCTTGGTGAACACAGCAGTAACCGTTGCACTCTGCTTCACGTCCTTAGTCTCGTCAACTGCGTAGGCCTGAATAGTAGTTGTCTCAGTCAGGGTAAGCGTAGTGGTGAAGTCCGTCCAGGAGTCGCCGCCGTTTGTGCTGTAGTACACTTTGGCACCAGCTTCAGCATCAATGTCAACGTCAACGCTGCCAAAGAAAGTACCACCATTAGGAGTAAAAGTAGGTGCCTTGGTTACTGTCTGGACCTGACCATCAGTTTCCCACTCAATAGTAATTTTGTCAATGTAGATAGCACCACTTTTCGAACGAAGGCCTACGTAAGTGTAGTCGCCTTCAACAGTAAGTGTTTTAGAGTCGTTTGCCGCTATGTCTCCAAGATGTGTACCCTGAGTACTCTCTGTGTAAAGATCTGTGGCAGCTACGTAAGGTTCATTCTTGCCATATATACTGATAGACCTGTCTGTTGTTTTTAAATTAAAAGTAATGGTGACGCTCTTTAACTTGCCTCCGCTCGTAGTGGTAATAATACCGGAATTGTTATTGTTTGAGCGCAACTGGATATAACTACCTGTTCCAGAAGAGGCCTGACAGGCATACACAGCTGGAGAGTTGAAAGAAATGCCACTATATTCAGCATAGGTGTTGTTAGAGCCATTCAGGCCCAGCCCCTCCCATGTCAGCTCGTCGGTGACGACAGCGGCATGAGCCATGCCACAGAACATGGTAAGCAGCATAGTAAACAAAGAAATGCGTAGAGTTTTTCTCATAGTAGATGTGTGTTAAGAATGTTATTTTAAAAGGTTTATTAATCTCTGACCGCAAAATTACAAAATAAGAGTGAAAGAGGCAAGCTTTTCTCAGACTTTTTTCTCTGTCAGTTTCAAATACACTTCACGGAGGGAGTCATCTGTACCAACATTTCCGGGAAAGATGACGTAAGGGAAGCCATGAGCCATGACACATGGCACACTCTTGACAATCTGGCCCATTACACGCGCTGATTTTATGCCAAGGCCACGAGTAAGAATGTCGTGCGATGTAATACCACCCTTAGCCACAAGATATGCCGGTGAAATGGGCAGTTTTCTTACTATATCCACCAAAAATGAGCTTACCTTCTGACCGAGGTGCTGGCGCTGGTTGGCATCATCTATACGCAGTTCTTTCCGCGTAGTGTAAACTACTGGCGTAAGCCTCGCGCGCGCGATATTTAATATTGTGTCAAGGGTCTGCCGCATCAGGTGCTCTGGAGAGTCAAGAATCTGCTGGACGTCTACCTCCACACCCTTTGTCCCCTCTGTAGCGAGCAGCCGCTGCAACTGGCGGGTGGTCTTCATCACATGAGAGCCAACAATAAACACCCCCACCCCACTGCCACTCGGCTTCACATCGGCAGGAATGCTTGTTGTGGAGCACAGCGTGTCGGCAATGGCTTTTGGCAGCGATGATGACGAGCGGATTACCATAGCCGCCGGTGGATCGTCGGCAGTCATAATGTCATGGCAACGGTCAGCAAAGGCATCCAACTCCTCATAGTCCTGAGCGTTTACTATCTCGTAGTCATCAGGATTGGCTCCCTTCTCCTCTATATATTCACGGAGCACGCTGCTATGGTAAGCAAACACGTTGTCGCGGGCAAACTCTGTCTCGCTGACAGGTATCAAATTTCCAGCGTCGTCCTTCATGTAGTGCACGCCATCAATGGTGACGCGCCCGGCTTCTATTAGTGCAGGGCAGAAAGGAGTCTTTGCTGCTACGGAAAAGCCGTGGTTCACAAGAACTTGGCGCATCACATCAGGCTCCAAGGGGAAGTGACCGCGCAGACAGGAGTCGCTCCGGCTGACAATGATAAGACGGTAGCCAAAGTCGCAGTTTACACGCACCACAGCCTCCATAGCCTCGCGTGTTACCTTCTCTGCCTCGCTGCGAGTCATCGCACGGGTGTTGGTAAGAATATAGAAGAACGGTACCGTGTCCTGAAAGGCCGTCCGCACGGTATCGTCATCCCACTGGGTGATAAGCAGACACCCCTGGACAGTCTGTATGCCCGTAGGGTCGTCATCAAGGACCACCATCCTTATGTTTCCCGTCTGTAACATCAAATAGTAAATCGAAAATCCGTAAATCCGTAAATTACCCGATGTGCTGCATCTTACGTGCCTCCTCAGGCGTTGCCGGCTCACATCCCATGAGGCGAATCAGCTTCACTAACCTCTCCACCAGTTCATAATTGTGGGCTGCCGTCTGGCCGGGAGCATAATAGAAGCTGTCCTCGAAGCCTACCCGCACAGCAGAAGCGCCCATGCCTATAGCGCAGGCCAGCAGACTGAAGTCGTGCATGGAGTCGTGGGTGACTCCCCATGAAGTGCCCTGCTCCATGAGAGCCGTCATCATGGCAAGGTTTCTGCCTGTGGCAGAGAGATTGCTGCTGTTGCCCGGCCCCACGCATACATTATAGTGGAGTGGACGGCGCAACACACCCTCGTCGGCCAGACGCGAGGCACACTCTACATGGCTCAGGTCGAAGACCTCCAGTTCCGGAACGGTATGAGTCTCGTCCATGCGTTTCATCCAGTAGCGCAGCTCGGGCATTGTGTTCACGTAGACCGTCTCCCCGAAGTTCACGCTGCCCACGTTGAGCGACGCCACCTCCACTTCTGGCACGTCAAGACTGACGCAACGCTGCTCCAAGGTAAGTGTGCTCAGGCCGCCGGTGCTGCCCTGAACTATCATGTCGGTCTTCTCCCTTATCATGCCAATAGTCTGGCGGAACACGTCAAGCTCAAAGGTTGGCTGTCCCTGAAGGTCGCGGGTGTGCAGGTGAACCTCGCATGCGCCTGCTTCATAGCAGCGAATGGTATCCTGAGCTATCTCCTCAGGTGTAAGCGGATTCTTACTGCCCGAAGGTATTGTCTTTCCTACGTGGCATACAGGAGCCACAGTTACTATAATCTTCCTCATAATATTATGTAAGTTATTGTCCTTCAGACCCAAGCCGCACACTGTCAGCATCGCTGGCATCTGGAGCCTTGGGGAAGGCCTCTCCAGCCCGGAGCACCCTCAGAGCCTCACCCACGGTGGGGTCGTCCTGATTGAGGAACTGCGTCCAGGCATCCTCGTCAAGGATTCCGTAAACTATACGGCTCACGATGAACTGCTCCAGCAGCTTATGAGACTTCTGAATCATCAGGTTACGACGCCTAAGGCCACGGCTGTCAGCATAATGAGCGAACTTCTCCACCAGGTTCTGGCGCTTCAGATACTTCACGAGGTCCTCCTGATTGTCATACTCTTTGAGTTTCTGACGGTTCTGGTCGGTATAGTCGTAGCCAAACTGGAGGATGAGACCAGACAGCGTTGCCTCACGGTAATATGTGGTGAAATCGGTAGTATCCTCGGCTACGAATATGTCGGGCGTTATGCCACCGCCACCATATACTGTACGGCCAAGGGTGGTGAAATACTCCGGACCTGTGTGCTTTATGCTGTCCTGCGAGAAGAACTCGCCATGCTGGTACCTTAGCAGCAGGTCCTCCTCGTAGTCGCGGTCCATGCCACTGGTGTAGGGCTTCTGAATGCAGCGGCCCGACGGTGTATAGTAGCGTGCTATGGTGAGGCGCATCATGGAGCCGTCGGCAAACGACAGTGGCTGCTGGACGAGGCCCTTGCCAAAGGAGCGCCGCCCGATGATAGTGGCACGGTCGTTGTCCTGCAATGCTCCGGCCAGGATCTCGCTTGCCGATGCCGACCCTTCGTCAATGAGCACCACAAGTGGCATCTGCTTATAAGAGCCGCGGCCGTTGCTGCGGTGCTCGTCACGCGGTGAGCGACGGCCCTCGGTATAGACGATGAGGCGGTCGCGCGGCAGGAACTCATTGGCAATCTGCACTGCCGAGAAGAGATAGCCGCCCGTGTTGCCGCGAAGGTCAATGACAAGTTGCTCAAAGCCTTCCATTGACAGGCGTGCCAAGGCAACAAGCAGTTCAGTGTAGGTATTCTCGCCAAAGTTCTTTATCTTGACATAGCCCGTTGTCTCGTCAAGCATATATGCCGAAGGCACGCTGTAGGTCACAATGACGTCGCGGGTGACTGTGAACTCCTTCACCTCGCTCTCACCGTAGCGCACCACTCCAAGTTTCACCTGAGTGCCCTGCTCGCCTTTCAGCGTGTGCATGGCTACCTCGTTGGTGAGCTGAGGACCGGTGAACACCGAGTCATCAACAGTTACTATCTTGTCGCCGGCCAGCAGCCCTGCCTGATCGGACGGGCCGCCCTTTATGACATTCTGGACGCGCAGGGTGTCGTTGCGTATCACGAACTCTATGCCCACGCCCGAGAATGAGCCTCGCAGGTCGTCGTTGGCTATCTGCACATCATTGGCCGAGATATAAAGGGAGTGAGGGTCAAGCTCACCGAGGATGAGGGGGATGGCCTTCTCCACGAGGTCGCCCATATCGATGGAGTCAACATACTGGTCGTCAAGGGTATACAGCAGACTGCTGAGTTTATTACTGCCCGTGTTTATGATGTTCAGACGGTTTCCCTGGAAGTGGTTGCCGTAGAACGTTCCGATGACGATGCCCACGATGGCGGCAATGGCCAGCCACAGCGGGATGAAGCGATTCTTCTTGTTCATATCTCTAAATAGACTACTTCTATTCCGGCCCTCTCAAGCAGCTCTATGCCGTCGGTGAGCCGGTATTTCTCTCCATAGACCACGCGCTTTATGCCCGCCTGGATAATCAGCTTAGCACACTCAATGCAGGGTGAAGCGGTGATATATATCGTTGCCCCGTCACTGTTGTTACTGCTGCGGGCAAGCTTGGTTATAGCGTTGGCCTCGGCATGGAGCACGTAGGTCTTGGTGACACCGTCCTCGTCCTCGCAAACATTCTCGAAGCCCGACGGTGTGCCGTTATAGCCGTCGCTTATTATCATCTTGTCCTTCACCACGAGTGCCCCCACCTGCCGCCGCTTACAGTAGCTGTTCTCGGCCCAGATGCGTGCCATGCGGAGGTAGCGCTGGTCAAGCTTTCCCTGTTTTTCTCTTGATTCCATTTCTCTTCAGTAATGCGTCAATGGTTGGTTCGCCGCCCTTGAAACGAGTGTAGAGCGTCATAGGGTCCTCAGTGCCGCCACGCGACAGGATGCAGTCGCGGAAGCGCTGAGCAGTGGCCTGATTGAAGATGCCGTGACGCTTGAACACGCTGAAGGCATCGGCATCAAGCACCTCTGCCCACTTGTAGCTGTAGTATCCGGCAGCATAGCCCCCTGCCATGATATGGCTGAACTGAGCCGTCATACAGGTATCCTTGCGCTGCGGCATGATGACGGCCTTTGCCCATGCCTGCTTCTCAAATTCAATGATGTCGGCTGTGAACTCATCGCTCTTTGTGTAGTAGGCCATGTCAAGCAGACCGAGGCTCACCTGACGCAAGCAGGCCGTGGCTGCCATGAAGTTACGACTGCGGACTATACGGTCTATCAGCTCGTCTGGCAACGGCTCGCCGGTCTGGTAGTGTACGGCAAAAGTGCGGAGGAAGTCCTTTTCTATGGCGAAGTTCTCCATGAACTGCGAGGGCAGCTCCACGAAGTCCCAGAGCACGTTGGTACCGCTGAGGCTCTCAAAGCGGCAGTTAGAGAACATGCCGTGGAGGGCATGGCCAAACTCATGGAGGAAGGTCTCAACCTCGCCCAGCGTGAGAAGTGCCGGCTTGTCGGGAGTGGGTTTTGTAAGGTTCATGACCACACTCACATGGGGCCTGATGTTGCGCCCTTTCTTGTCTATGCACTGCTCCTGGTACTGAGTCATCCAGGCCCCGCCCTGCTTGCCTTTGCGCGGGTGGAAGTCGGCATAGAACACAGCGAGGTAGGAGCCGTCGCGGTCGAACACCTCGTAGGCCTTGACGTCAGGGTGATAGACAGGTATGTCCTTGTTTTCCTTGAAGGTGATGCCGTAGAGGCGCGTGGCCAAACCGAACACTCCACTAATAACCTTTTCCAACTGCAGGTAGGGGCGCAGCATCTCTGCGTCTATGTTGTACTTCTTCAGCTTCAGCTTGTGGGAGTAGAAGGACAGATCCCAGGGTTCAAGACTATCCTTTACACTGGCAAAGCGCTTCAGCGAGTCCAGCTCCTTCTCTGCCGTGGGCTTGTAGGCATCAACGAGCTGGTTCAGCAGGCGGTAGACACTGCGTACATTCTTGGCCATGCGGCGGCTAAGTACATAGTCGGCATAGGTCTTGTAGCCCAGCAGCTGGGCAATCTCACGTCGCAGGTTCACCAAGCGCTTGCAAATCTCCAGGTTGTTATTGTCGTTGTCGTGAATGCCTTTGGTGTTATAGGCCATAAACATCTGGCGGCGCAGCTCCCTCTCGGTGCTGTAGGTCATGAAGGGCGAGTACGACGGGGCATCAAGCGTAAAGACCCATCCCTCCATGCCTCGCTGGCGCGCCTCGTCGGCAGCTGCGTCAATGGCAGTCTGGGGCAGGCCGTCAAGTTGTGCCTCTTCTTTTATATATAATGTGTAGGCCTTATTCTCTTTTAGGAGATTCTGAGAGAACTGCAACCCAAGGAGCGAGGCCTCCTCAGTGAGCTGGCGCAGTTTGTCCTTGCCTTCCTTTGGCAACAGGGCACCACTGCGCACGAACCCCTGGTAACAGTCGTCAAGCAGTTTCTTCTCCTCCGGCGTGAGGCGGCGGTGGTGGCGGTGCACATACTTCACCCTCTCGAACAGCTGCTCGTTGAGCCTCATATCGTTGGCATGCTGGGTCAGTATAGGACTCATCTTCTGCGCCAAAGCCTCCATTTCATCGGAACTTTCCGCTGAAAGAAGATTAAAGAAAACCGTTGATGTACGCTCCAGCAAGTCGTAATAACCCTCGGTTTCATCGTCCTTATTCAGAATGGTATTGTCAAAGGTCGGCTTGTCGGGATTGCTGATAGTTCGCTGCAGCAGTTCGTTGTCACGCCTTATGCCCTCCATGAAGGCTTCCTCGTAGTCCTCAAGGCGTATGCGGTCGAAGGGCGCCGTGTCATGGATGGTGCCATAGGGTTCTAAGAAGGGGTTCTTTCTCGTCTCCATTTATTAATAAATTTCAAATCTCAATCCTCAGATCTCAATCCTCAAATCTAATCACAGTTTTCTATTGTCTATCACATGGGCACTCTTTCCCTGCGAGCGCTCTATTGTTCCAGGAGCTTTCAGCTGCACTTTGGCAGCAATGCTGAGCACGCTCTTCAGCTTGGCGGTTAGTTTCTTCTCCAACTGGTCTACAGCGGCAGGCGTGTCAAACGTGGAAGTAAAGACTTCCTGACGAAGCTCTGCCTGGACAAGCAGTGTGTCAAGATTCTTCTGGCGGTCAACAACCAGCATATAGCGAGGTGCAAACTCCGGCAGCGAGAGGATGACGCTCTCCACCTGCGACGGGAACACATTGATGCCGCGGATGATGAGCATGTCGTCCGAGCGGCCCTCAATGCGGCCCATGCGAATGGCGGTGCGGCCACAGTCGCACTGACCATCCATAAGACTGCAGAGGTCGCGAGTGCGATAACGTATCACAGGCATGCCCTCCTTGGTGAGAGTGGTGAACACCAGCTCACCGGTCTGGCCGTATGGCAGCGGCTCAAGGGTTGTCGGGTTTATGATTTCGGGATAGAAATGGTCCTCACAGATATGGCTGCCGTGCTGCATCTGACACTCATAGCTCACCGACGGCCCCATCACCTCAGAAAGACCATAGAGGTTATAGCCCTTCAGACCGAGGCGCTCCTCAATCTCCTTGCGCATATTCTCCGTCCAAGGTTCAGCGCCGAAGGCTCCCACACGTAGTTTTATCTGTTCTTTGGTTATGCCCATCTTGTCCATCGTCTCCGCCAGGTAGAGAGCGTACGACGGTGTGCATGCTATGCCGGTAATGCCGAGGTCACGGATAAGCTTAAGGTGCTTCTCCGTGTTTCCCGTGCCGGCAGGTATCACGGCCGCCCCCAAGTGTTCCACTCCGTAGTGGGCACCCAAGCCACCTGTGAACAAGCCGTAGCCGTAGCTCACCGAGAATGTGTCATCGCGGGTAATGCCGTAGGCCGTTAGACAGCGTGCCATGCATTCGCTCCACACACCAATATCTTTACGCGTGTAGCCAACGATGGTGGGGTTGCCAGTGGTTCCGCTGCTGGCATGCACACGGATAATCTCGCTCTGCGGGGCAGCCTGCAGGCCAAACGGGTAGTTGTCGCGAAGGTCCTTTTTTGTGGTGAAAGGGAGCTTTTTTATATCTTCTATGGTCTGGATGTCATCCGGACGGATATCCATCTCTTGCAATTTATTCCGGTAGAATGGCACATTATGGTAGACGTACTCTACAATCTTATGTAGCCTTTTTCCTTGCAGCGCGCTCATCTCGTCGCGACTCATGCATTCTTTGTTAGGATTCCAAATCATTGTGATGTCAAGTTTTTAGTGTTGTATTCTAATTTCTGATTGTTCCAAGTCGATAGCCTGCGCTTTTAGCTTTCCACTGCCACGCACCACAGCCATACAACGCCCGAAGAAGGCCTTGCGGCGTGGTTCTGTGAAACGCTCCATAGATGTCTGGCAACCATTGTCGGTGGCAACAACAACTGCGTCGCCCTCAGCAGTGAAGAGTATCTGGTTCTCTGCCCATGGGCAAAGATTACCTTCGGCATCCACCACTTCTGCATTGACAAAGGTGAGTTCCTTACCAGCATAGTCTATGGAGAGACGGATATGATGCGGTGCCCCGGCAGTGCTGATAGTCTGCTCGCAGACCACCTGACCGTCCTTACGGCTCACGGCCCTTATCTCGCCCGGTTCAAACTGAACGCGCCACATTACATGATAGGTATGGTCATCCTTACGGCGCACGCCATGGCTCTGCCCGTTGATGAATAGTTCCACCTCGTCGGCCTGATTGTAGTAGCACCACAGGTCTATGGTCTGGCCTGGCAACCAGTTCCAGTGAGGAAAGAGGTGCAGCATGGGCTTGGCGGTCCACTCGCTTTGGTACATGTAATAGCTGTCCTTGGGGAATCCGGCCAGGTCAATGAGACCGAAATACGACGAGCGGGCGGGGAAACCGTATGGCGTAGGCTCTCCGATATAGTCGAAGCCTGTCCATATGAACTGTCCGCCCACGAAGTCGTTGTGCTTCACCACGTCCCACAGCTCCTCATGGGTACTTGACCACGAGGCATGCATGTTGTCATAGGCAGAGCACATGAATGACGGGTCGGTATATTGTAGCCACCACTCCACTGGTGCTTTATAGACCGAGTCGCTGGGCATCATATAGTAGCCGCGTGTCTGCAGTGCGCTGACGCTTTCACTGAAGATGAAAGGCATGCCGGGGAAGTTGGCAGGCACATTGTCCACCCACTGGTGGTGGTAGTTGAAGCCAATTATGTCCAAGGCACCGCTTTTGAAGAGGTGGTTGCCAGGCGACGGCTCGTTACAGCCGGCGGTAATAGGGCGGGTAGCGTCATAGCGGCGCACTATTTCGGCCAGGTGTTGTGTCAGCAAGCTCTGAACAGACAGTTTCCCGTCCTGAGCAAGCGTTGAGGGGTCGTGGCCGGCATTGAGAATAAGGTTAGCCTGTTCCAACGTAAGGGTGTCGGCCTCTGCGCTGCTCCACTGCTCCAGCACCTCGTTGCCAATGCTCCACATCAGTATGCAAGGATGGTTGCGGTCGCGCAGCACAAGGTCGGTAAGGTCGCGCTCATGCCACTCGTCGAAGAAGCGGGCATAGTCGCCAGCCGTCTTGCGCCGCCGCCACATGTCGAAGCTCTCGTCCATGACTATGATACCCATCGTGTCACACATGTTGAGCAGCTCTGGAGCTGGAGGGTTATGGCTTGTGCGGAGGGCGTTTACCCCCATAGTCTTCAGTTTCAACAGCTTGCGGTGAAGGGCATCCTCGTGGAGGGCAGAGCCAAGGCAACCGAAGTCGTGGTGCTCGCAGACACCGTTGAGCTTCATGTTCTTGCCGTTGAGCCAGAAACCCGTCTGTGCGTCGAAACGGAAATCACGGAAGCCAGTCGTTGTCTCCACAGCATCTACCACACGGCCACCCACCAGCACTTCTACGCGTACATTATATATATATGGGTCTTCACACGACCACAGCCTTGGTCTGCGAACCTTAAGCCTGTTGCCGCCACGGGCCACGACACGACCATCGGCATCCGTGATGGTGCTGCGCACAGTGTATCGCTCATTGGAAGGGTTCTCCACTTCAGTGGAAATTGTGACGCTACCGTCGGCCTGTGTCTGTACGTAAACACCCCATTGCTTCACATGTACTGGTTCTGTCTGCGTAAGCCAAACGTGCCGGTATATGCCGCAGCCGCTGTACCAGCGCGAGTTTGGCTGGTCGCTGTTGTCCACACGGACGGCCACCACGTTGTCGCCCTCGTGCGCGTAAGCCGTGATGTCATACTCAAACGAGCTGTAGCCGTATGGCCTGTGCCCTACCTCCTGGCCGTTCACATAGACGGTGCTGTTCATGTAGACACCGTCGAAGGCGATATAGAGTTGAGAGTTGAGAGTTGAGGGTTGAGAGTTGGTGAAATGTTTCCTGTACCACCCTACCCCGCCTGGCAGTGCGCCGCCGCCGGCTCCGCTGGGGTTGCCGGAAGAGAAGTCGCCCTCAATAGCCCAGTCGTGTGGCACGTTGAGCAGCCTCCAGTGACTGTCATCATATTCAGGAGAAGCCATGCAGGCAGAGTCAGCCAGCATGAAACGCCAGCCGTCATCAAAGCTCACCCTGCTTCTCGCACTGGGTGAAAGCCATGCCACCACGGCAAAAAAAGCGAGTAATATCAGCTTTCTCTCCATCACAATTCGCTTACAGACCGCAAAGTTACGAATAAGAAAGCGAAAAGCAAAAGAAAATCCGAATTTTCTTTTGCTTTTCCAAGGGCAAGTAACTAAAGGTGCTCCCTATTTCTTCACTAATTCGAGCGCTGCCTCATAAATGCCCTGATAGTCGAAGCCATAGTTACGGAACACAGTGAGCGGCGATGCATGGATGACATTCTCGTCGGGCACGCCCAGAATCTTCATCCTGACAGGACACTCCTGAGCGGTAATCTCAGCCACGATGGCACCCAGTCCTCCGTAGATACTATGCTCCTCGGCAGTGATGATGCACCCTGTCTCAAGGGCTGCCTTCAACACAGCCTCCCTGTCAAAGGGCTTGATGGAGTGCATGTCAAGCACACGTGCGTTAATGCCCTGCTCTTTAAGCATCTTTCCTGCTTCCAGGCAATGAGCTACCGTTTCGCCAGTGCCGATTATGGTGAGGTCGCTGCCCTCCATAAGCGTGTTGGCCTTGCCCAACTCAAAGCTGAAGTCATCGTTCTCATATACATCTGGAACAGCGTTGCGCCCTACACGTATGTATGCCGGCTTTGGATGGTTGATGAGTTTCTCCACGAGCTTCCTTGTCTGGCGCACATCACACGGCAGATAGACCTCCATGCCAGGAAATGTGCGCAGGACGGCAATGTCGTGCAGGCTGTGGTGTGTGGCTCCCAGCTGACTGTATGCCACGCCACCGCTCACGCCGCATATCTTTACCGGCATCTGCGAGTAGGCCATGTCCACTTTCACCTGCTCCAATGCACGTGCCACGTAAAAGCAGGCAGGACCGAAGATGAAGGGTTTCATGCCAGCCGAGGCAAGTCCTGCCGACACCCCAACGGCGTTCTGTTCGGCAATGCCAACCTCTACAAACTGCTCCGGCAGTGCCTTGGCAAAGTCGGTGAGCGTGGCAGAGCCACTGGCATCCGAAGTGACGGCTACTATCTTTTTATCCTCGCGTGCCTTTTCAAGCAACGTGTCGGTGAAACTCTTGCGGCATGGTATTTTGTTAGGTGCTTTCATCATTCTTTCTCCCTCTCATTATATAATTGGTGAATACGCTTGTCAATCTCTGTCAGGGCCGTTTCATACTGCTCTTGGTTAGGCACGCCGTGATGCCACTTTGCCACATTCTCCATATACGATATGCCAAAGCCCTTGGTGGTGTCGGAGATAATGAGGTGTGGGCGGCCGCTATTGAAATTGACGTCATCAAGTGCGTTGACAATCTGGCGTATGTCGTCGCCATTTATTTCCTTCACGTCCCATCCGAAAGCCTCCCAACGCTGGCGTATGCTCTCCAATGGCATGACATCCTCAGTAGAACCGGATATTTGAAGTCCGTTGCGGTCAATGATGGCCACGAGGTTGTCAAGGCGGTATTTATGGGCGGCCATGGCAGCCTCATAGATAGAGCCTTCAGCCTGTTCGCCGTCACCCATCACCACATAGGTCTTGTAGTGTTCGCGCTGCATCTTGGCAGCAAGGGCCATGCCGACTCCGGCAGAGAGGCCATGCCCCAGAGCACCGGTATTCAGCTCCACGCCTGGTATGGTACGGTCAGGGTGGCCGCCAAGATGAGCATAGTCCTTGCCATACTGTTCCAGTTCGTCTTTGCTAATAAAGCCCTTGTCGCAGAGCACGCAGTAGTAGGCCTCTGCACAGTGACCCTTGCTCAGAATAAAGCGGTCGCGGCCGGGCATGGTGGGGTTCTTCGGGTCTACATTCAGTGTGTGATAGTAGAGCACCGTCAGCACATTGAGCACTGAGAGGTCGCCACCGATGTGGCCTGTTCCTCCAGAATGAACCAGATTGATAAGATTCAGTCTTAGGCTCTCTGATTTCTGTTTTAGTTCAATTGCATTCATTAGCTTTATGTTATTTCTTATTTATCATTTAGGCAGTAGGCTGCATCAGAACGTCATGCGTATCATGAATCGCACGCCGTGCTTATGGGCTGTGGGCAGCTCGTTGTAGTTGAGTCGGCGTACATACTCCACGTGCACAATCTTGAAGATGTTGTGTATTCCGGCCGACACCTCCCAGTAGGGACGGTGGGAATCCATGACATAGCTGCCTTCAGGGAAGTACATCAGGGTGCCGTCGCCGGCATTCTGAGCCAAGAGCGGGTTGTTCCTGTCACTGAGGCTGCCCCACAGGCACTTCACGCTGAACCACTCGCGCCACTTAAGGTGACGCAACAGGGGAATGCGGTTGAAAAGCTTGCCGTTCATGTCCCAGAAAATCATGGCCGAGGCATAGCGGTCGTTGAGGAACTCCATATTATTAATAGTGGTGAAGGTGTAGTCCTGCATAATGTAGCTGAGGTTGGTCTCAGGCATGATGAGCAGGGGATAAGGCACCTTGTTCCACTGTATGCCGCCCTTCACGTAGCAGTCAAGCTTGCCCCACGACTTCAGCCAGAAGCGCTTATAGATGCTGGCCTCTGTGAAGTTGTAGGCGTAGTCACCGCCAAGGAAGTCCTTGAAGCCCATGGTGTGGCTGAGGGTAAAGACAGGCGAGTCAAGGTTGATGGGCAGTCGGCGCTGCTTGGTGTTGATGAAGGTCTCGCCAGGGGCAAAGCGAAGCTCGGCGCGAAGCTCGGTGGTGCGCAAGGACTGCGACGGAGTCGCAGCATACGCAACATCGGATGGAGTGGGATTGCTCCAGTTGGTCCATGTGGAGCGATTGCCGCTCTGTGACAGCGGCACGAAGAACAGGTTGCCGGCACCTTCGTTCTCCTCGGTCTTGAGCGAGATGGTGGTGCGGAAGCCCCAGTCCTCCTCGCGCTCGAAGGTGAGCGACTGGCGGTTGTAGAACATCATCTTGTCCACTGTGGCCCACTTGAAGGCCGTGAACACGTTGTCCTTGTCGGTGTGCATGAACTTGTCGCTGGGACTCATCACGTCGTAGGTGCTGCTGAGCGTCAAGGTGCGCTTGGGGAACTCCCTCGGCAGGTACTCCTTCTTGTTGAACGACCAGATTATGTCGCCGCGGTAGTAGGTCTTATGTGAGTCAAGTCCACGGGCAATGTAGCCAGACAGGAAGAGGTTGGAGTCAAGGTTGGCCGTGGTCTGTGCAGACAGTCGCAGACGGTAGCCGTCAACAAAGTTGTTGGTTATCATTGTGTTGATAGGTCCGATGTCAACTTTCGACGGTGTATGCGGCGTACCCGTCTCCACGAAGTTCTCAATGAAGGCTTTTGCCACGAAGATGATGTAGTTAAAGCCCTTTATCTGCTCCAGACCGTGAACGAAGGCATCCATTGAGCTCTCGCCCCTGGTAAGCTCCACCTGCCGATACTGCGTCCAGAAGTCGTCGTTCTGCATCATGGCGTTCACGTCGCGCACCTCTTTCTTCTTGCCCTTGAACAGCTGGCGAGGCAGCTCGTCGAAGGCATAGTCGGTGAGGCGGGTGTTGCGGATTACAGCAAACTGGGTAAGGAAGGAAGCCACCTTCAGCTCAGTGAACATGTCGTCTACGCTGAGCACCCACTCGCCATTTGGCAACTTGGTGAATTCCTGAGTAATCTGCATGTTCTCCACAAAGTTCACGTCTGAGCGCTTGGGAATGGTCATCTCGCAGCGCTTCACCTGATAGCTGCTGTCAGCCAGGATATACAGGTGTCCGCGGAAGCCGAAGTCCTGCTGGTTGTTGGGCAAGAACTGCAGGTGGAAGCAGAGATCGCGGTCCACGTAGATGGTGTCCTCAATATAATAGCGGTAGAAGGCTATGGCATCGTCGCCTATGGGCGATGTGAAGGGGTACTGCAGAAGGCGTATCTGGTTGTCGTAGATATTGATGTCGGTGAACACGTCCCTCATGAGCGTAGTGAGGATGTCGCCCGTCTGGATGAGGTCGTTGATACCCTGGTTGTTGATACCTCTGATGATGGTGCGCTCATCGTGTGGATTGCGGCGGTAGAGGTGCTGCGACACGGTCTCGTCAACGGATATTGGCAGTATGAGCTTCTGGTTGTAGGGACACACCTCCACCTGGTTCAGCAGCCACTGCTTGCGTCCGAGGCGGGTGGAGTCAAGGAAGTCGCTGGTGACGTCGTTGAGGGCAAGCGTCAGCTTCTGGTACTTGTTGTACTGGTAGAAGTCGTGGTTGCCAAGGTCGGTGCGCCTCCTTGCCGCCACCACCTTTCTCATCAGCTCAACGGCGGGGTTGTTGCGGCGGCTGTAGCGGCTGCGGCGGCTGCGCACGGTGACCTCGCCCAGCTGGTGGCTGTCGGAGACGAGCGTGATGCGCAGGTTGCGCGGCGTGCTGGCATCAACATTGATGGTCTGAGGCTGATAGCCCACGGCGCTGAACGTGAGTTGCCAGCCGTCGTGGCGGGCTATCTGGAAGTTGCCGTCAACATCGCTGGCCACGGCTACGCCATGTCCCCGGTAGATGCAGCTTGCCATGGGCACTGTCTCACCGCTCTGCGCATCAACAATCTGTCCCGTCAGCACCTGGGCGGAAGATGTGAGTAGTGATAAGTGAGTAGTGATAAGTGCCAGAAGCACCTTCAGCCACATTGCGGGCCTCGCCCTAAATGATAGATTATAAATAATGATAAATGAAAACTTTTAAGGGTTAGATAAACAGCTTTTCAAGGGCGTAGACAAGAATGCCGGCAATGTAGCCTACGAACACTATCCACGAAATCTTCTTCATATACCAGCCGAAGGTGATCTTCTCCAGGCCCATCACCACAACACCAGCAGCGCTGCCGATGATGAGCATTGAGCCGCCCACTCCGGCGCAGTAGGCCAGAAGCTGCCAGAATGAACCGTCAACAGCGTATATCGTGTCGGGCACCACCTCGTACATGTTCATGCAGGCTGCCACCAGGGGCACGTTGTCAACAATTGACGAGAGCACGCCGATGATGCCTGTGATGAGATATGGGTTGCCGTTGAAGACCACGTTGAGTCCGTCGCCCACCGCATTGAGCACTCCCACCTGCTTTAGGCAGAGCACAGCCATGAGGATGCCAAGGAAGAAGAGGATGGTGCTCATGTCTATACGTGTGAGCAACTGGGTGACGCGTTTGGCCATGGGGTCGCTCTCCTCATACTTGCGGTTGAATATCTCTGTCACCGTCCACAGCAAGCCGAGCACAAGGAGAATGCCCATGTATGGCGGCAGGTGTGTGAGGGTCTTGAAGACAGGCACGAAGATGAGGCCGCCCACGCCGCAGTAGAACACCACCTGGCGCTGGCGCTTGGTGAAGTTGCTCACGTCGGCCACCTGCAGGTTCTGGGCCTTGTCGAACTTTCCCTTCAGCGAGAGTGAAAGCAGGAAGGCCGGTATCACCATCGAAACGAGCGAGGGAAGCAGCAGCTCGGTCAGCACTCCGCCCGTTGTCACCATACCTTTTATCCAGAGCATGATGGTAGTGACGTCGCCAATTGGCGAGAAGGCACCGCCGCTGTTGGCAGCAATGATCACCATTGAGGCGTAGATGAGGCGCTCCTTGCGGTCCTGGATGAGCTTGCGCAACACCATAATCATCACTATTGATGTGGTGAGGTTGTCAAGTATGGCCGAAAGCAGGAAGGTCATGAAGGCCATGCGCCACAACAGCTTGCGCTTTGAGCGTGTCTTCAGGGTGTCGCGAACAAAGTTGAAGCCTCCGTTGGCATCAACAATCTCCACGATGGTCATGGCACCCATGAGGAAGAACAGCGTCTCGGCCGTCTCGCCAAGCCCTTCGGGCAGAGTGCCGAGGTCGTGGCCGGGAATGAAGATGTAAGCCGTCCAGCAGAGCACACACATGAGCAGGGCCACGGCGGCCTTGTTCACCTTGGTGAAGGCCTCAAGTGCTATACAGGCATAGCCTATCACGAAGATGGCTACGATGACAAATACTAATCCAGACATAATTCTTAGATGGTTAACAAAGGGTTGTTGGTTTCTCTACTCTTTCAGCGTGATGGTGGATGCCTGCCTTATTGACTGGCCCATCATGTCCTGGTTAGTCTCAGTGCTGATGGAGCGCGGCCAGCCGTTGTCCTGCATGGTGTAGGTGCTGCGTGAGGTCATCTCGAAGTGCATCTGGCCCATCACCATGTCAATGTTCTCGCGAATCATGGCAGCCTGGTCGGGCATCTGCTGCTCCACCTGTGCAATGACGAAGGCCTTGAGGTCGTCGGTGGTCATGTCAAGCTGTGAGTTCACGATGATGCTGCGGGCTGTGACGAAGTACATGCTCTTCATCTTAAGTCCTTGCACGGTGTAGGTGTCTGTAGCACCGTTGGCCAGGGTCTTGCCGTTGAGGCCAAGCACACCGCCCTTAGAATATTTCTCTACGAGGGCTTCCTCCGAAGCCTGCTCCATTATTTGTGCCAGGATAGCGTCCTTCATGCCAGCCAGCGTGGGGTTGGAGTTTGCCATCATGTCCACCATGTCGGCGGCAGTGTTGGCAAGCAGGTTCTTCACCTCCTCGAAGTTCTGGATGGCCACAACCTTACCGTCGGCATCCACCTGCAAGCGCACGCCTACATTCTTATGTACTCCGGCCATCATGCTCATCATCTGTCCGGCCATGTCGGTCTCAGGAATGTCGTTCTCAAAGGTCTTCATGGTAACGGTGATGACGGCTCCCTCAGCAGTAACATTGTTCACCTTGTACTCAGTCTCCGAGTTCAGGTGGTACTCACTCTGTCCGGGCAGTGCTATAGTGGCCTGCTCTGTGTATGTGAATGTTGCGCCTTCCTGCAGCTGTGCAGAAATCTTGGTCTGTGCCCCGGCTGCCAGTGTGAGCAGCATCATGAGGGTAGATATAAACAGCTTTTTCATTTATGTGTTTAAAATTATGAATTTAGAATTAAGAGTTGTCGGCTTTGCCGAGTAGGAATTATGAATTAAGAATTACACCAGGTGTGCGATGAGTTCCTCGCGGTCTCCTGGCAGCATGTCAATAACGGGCACCTCAATCATGGTGTAGCAACCTGGCTGCTGGCGCATGGAGGCGCGAGCCACGTTGACAAGCACCTGTCCTGTGAGTGCGGGGTTGTTGATGTTCATGTTGAACTCCAGTCGCTGGTTCTGGGTCTTTCCGCTCACGCCCTTGCGCACCAGGTTCACTCCGTGGCCCATGTCGCGCACTTCGTCAACGCTGTCCACCTGGAACACGTGGGTCTCGTCGCTTGCGAAGTAGGGGTCGGCCTTGATGTCGGCAGTCACCTGCTCCAGGGTGTAGCCGTCCTCCAGCTCCACATAGACCATTCTGCGGTGTATTCCCTCGCCCAGGGGTATAGTCATGCTGAGGGCGTTCTTTACGCCTTTCTTTGAGCGCACGCAGACGCTATGGCCCATGGACATGCCTGGACCAAAGTTGGTGTAGCTTAAGCCCTTAGGAGCCAGGCTCTGCATGAGGGCGCGCACAATGCTGTCGCTGCCTGGATCCCATCCGGCGGCAATGATGCTCACTGTGCCCGTCTGCTTGTTTATCTCGTCCAGGGTGCGGCGATAGTCACGTATCATGGTGTGGATGTCGAAGGAGTCAACGGTGTTTATGCCCAAGGGCAGTATCTGGCGTGCATGCTCCTCGCACGAGCGTGTCGGTGTGGCGAGTATTGCCACGTCTACGTCCTGAAGCTCCCTGATGTCCTTCACCACGGGGTATGGCTGCAACTCTGCGGGTTTGTCCTTGTCGCCCTGGCGCCTTACTATTCCTGCTATCTCGAAGTCGGGTGCTGCCTCAAGTGCCTGCACCGTGTAGTGGCCTATGTTGCCGTAACCTACTACGGCTGCTCTGATTTTCTTCATTTTTCTCTTTCTCCTTTTGTTTATTAGTCTTTTGTGCTTGGTATACAATTAAATAATAAAAGGGAGTAACTACGCGGGTTACTCCATTTTTATTCGTGCCAGGGTATTACTCCTTGGCGGTGTTTTCCTCGTTGATGGCCTTTATCTTGTCCTTCACGAGCTGCAGGTCGTCCTTGAGTTTCTGTACCTTGCGGTTCATCTCGTCAATGAGGGAGTTGCCCTTCTTCGAGCTTGCGCTGAGGAATCCCAGGTTGTTCTCGTAGGTCTGAATGTCCTGCTTCAGCTGTTCAGCCTGCCTTGTAAGCCTTGTGCGCTCGTTGTCAAGTGCAGCCTCGCCCTTCTCAGCCACCTGCTTGAGGCTGTCCTTGAACTTGCTGAGGCGGCGGCGCGCCACGCTTACGTTCAGCTCCTTGTACAGACGGTCAAGAGCAGCATGGTAGTCGTCGTAGAGCTTGTCCTTCTCCTTGAAGGGCACGTGGCCAATGGCGTTATACTCCTCTGTGAGCTGCTGCACCTTCTGCTGGATATCGCCTTCGGCATCGCCCGCATCGGCCAGTGCGTTGAGGCGGCTAATGACATCGCGCTTCTGCTCCAGGTTCTGCCGTTCCTCGCCCCTCTGTCCGGCTCCTGCGGCATTGCGTGCCTCAAAGAACTTGTTGCAGGCACCGAGGAACTCCTCCCAGAGCTGGTCGCCAAGCTTCTTTGGCACCATGCCAATGGTCTTCCACTCTTTCTGCAGGGCAATGAGCTTGTCGCTTGTAGAACGCCACTCTGTGCTGTCCTGCAATGCCTCGGCCTTCTCTATTAGTGCACGTTTCTTGTCGGCTTTGTCCTTGTAGGAGTCCTTGAGAGAGCGGAAATGGTCGGCCTTGTTTGTGAAGAAGCTGTCGCAGGCGGCACGGAAGCGCTCGAAGATTTTCACATTCATCTTCTGCGGTGCAAAGCCAATGGTCTTCCACTCCTGCTGCAAGGCAATAATCTCCTGCGTGTGGCGCTCCCAGTCGGCGCTGCCCTTGTTTTCCTCGGCGGCAATGGCCTCCACTTTCTCGCAGAGTTCGGTCTTCTTTGTCAGGTTCTCCTCCTCGCGCTCGCGCATGCTTTCAAAGTGCTGCTGGTGGCGCTTGTTGATAACGGTGCTGGCGGCCTTGAAGCGCTGCCACACCTCCTCGCGCAACTCCTTGCTGACGGGGCCTATCTCGCGGTACTCCTGGTGGAGCTTCTGCAACTGGTGGAAAGCACTTATCACGTCCTGCTCGTCGGCCAGCTTCTCAGCAGCCTCGCAGAGGCGGTTCTTTGCCTCCAGGTTCTTCTTGAAGTCCAGCTCGCGGGCCTCGCTGTTCAGCTTCAGCAGGTCGTAGAACTGCTCCACGTAGAGCTGGTAGTTGCGCCACAGCTCGTTGGCCTTCTCTGCGGGCACGGCCTTGATGTCGCGCCACTCCTGCTGAAGGGCCTTGAACTCCTGGTATGTCTTGCTGGCTTCCTCGGGCGAGGTCACCATAGCCTTTATCTTCTCAATGATGTCCTGCTTACGCTTCAGGTTCTCCTCCTTCTCGGCCTCCTGCTCGCGGAACTGCTGCTGGCGGCGCTCCTTGATGATGCCCATCTCGGCCTTGAACTGGTCCTCCAGCTCGTCGGGCGTTATCTTGTAGGCTGCGGGATCGCCTCCGTTGTCAATATATTCCTTTAGCTTAGCCTCGCGCTCGGCAATATGGAGCTTGTAGAAAGCTGTCTTCAGGTAGTCCACTTCGTCCTTCAGCGGGGCTTCCTCGGCGTGGGCTATTTCCTTTACTCTTTCCAGCACTTCTGCCTTGTTGGCATAGACCTTGCGCTCCTGCTGCTCTTCGGCGGGTGCTGCTTCCTCTGCCTGGTTTACAACTTCTTCCTGTTTTCCCGTCTCTTCGACTGGCGAAGCATTGACGAGTGCGTTCTCTTGAGAGTCCATCATTTAACTGTTTTAAGTTTCTGATTAGATGAGTATGTTCACAATTCAGCGCAAAATTACAAAAAAGTTTGGTAGCTAATGGTTGAAAGTAGGAAGTTTTCGCCAAACATTAGTTTTTTTTAACAAAACATCATTGCTTAGGTCTTTCTTTTACGATTTTTCTTTGTACCTTTGCCGTCCGATATGGAAAAGTCTTTTAAACAACTGCTTCAGGAGTCGCTCAAGTCAAACGACACTGAAGAGACGCTTGACGTCTACTTTACCCGCCCCATAGGCCTAATGTTCGCCTTGATGTGGATAAAGATAGGTGTAACACCAAACTTCGTAACCATTCTCAGCATGTTCCTTGGTGCCGGGGCAGGTTTCTGCTTCTGGCACACCGAGCTTTGGTGGAACGTGGGCGGCGTGGTACTGCTCATGCTGGCAAACTTCTGCGATAGCACCGACGGCCAGATGGCCCGCCTGACAAACCACAAGACGGCTATAGGCCGCATGCTCGACGGACTGGCCAGCGACGTGTGGTTCTTCTTCTGCTACCTCGGCATTGCCCTCAGGCTGTGGAACCAGCCGCTGCCGTTCCAGACGGAATACAACTGGACCTTCTGGGGCTTCGTGCTCTGCGGCTTCGCCGGCTTCTACTGGCATGCACGCCAGTGCCAGCTGGCCGACTACTACCGCCAGATTCACCTCTACTTCATTAAAGGCGAAGACGGCAGCGAACTGAACAGCACCGAGCAGGAGCAGCGTCTTTTGGACAGCATGCCAAAGAAGAAGTGGGGACCGTTCACCGTGGGAGCCGACAGCTATTTCTGGGACTACCTGTTCCACTACTTCTATATAGGCTGGTGCAAGAAGCAGGAGAAGAACACTCCGCAGTTCCAGAAATTCTTCCGCCAAGTGAAGGAGAAATGGCCCAATGCCGCCGACATGCCGCAGGAGTTCAGGCAGGAGTTCCGCTCGAAGAGCCTGCCCCTGATGTGGATGACAAACACGCTGACCCACAACACTCGCGCTATAGCGATGTTCGTGAGCTGCCTCATTGACGAACCGTGGATCTATCCACTCTTTGAGATAACCGTTCTCGCAGCCTTATACTACTACATGCACTACCGCCATGAGAAGATGTGCCGACAGTTCCAGGTAGCATAGGTCCGGAGCAATATTGAAGCTATTGGCGCGTCAGCTCCTCTATTCGGTGACTGACGGCCTGGGCCTCTTCGCTCTGCTCTCCGTACAGGGCCGTTTTCATCTGCAGTTCCTTTTGCAGACATTCTATAGCCTTTTCCCGTTCGCCGGCGGCAAGGAGCTCTGCAGCAAGGTTCTCGCACAGCTGCATCACTCTTTGGGCATAGTCCACGTCGCGCAATATGGCATCGCGGTCGGCCTGAGCCTTGTCTATGATGCTCTGTGCAAAGGCTATGCGCTCGGCTATCTCCTGCTTGGCCTGGCGGTTTCGCTCCAGCACCGTCTCGGGGTCGAAGATGGTGTGGATGAGCGAGTCGGCCCTTTCCAGCTCGCCCTCCTCAATGCAGATGTTTATGACACGGTCTATGCTGTCCAGCTGGTCGTAGTCAGTGCGGGCATAGCGGTCCGCCAGGTCGCTGATGAGTGTGAGGTATTTCTCGTACTGATCCTGTAGCTCCTGCAGCTGTCGGCGGTACTCATCTGCGCTGATGGTCTGCTGTTGCAGTTGTTCCTCAAGCTGGTTCTGCCGTTGCTGATAGTTCCGCTCGGCGCGGCGGTAGGCGTTGGCCTCAATGCGCTGCCTGTCGGCCTGCAACTGTGCCGTATTCACCATCAGTATCTCAATGGGCACCCGGTTTGAGAACACCAGCGGGCGGCCTGCCAGCCCTCGGTCCTGCAACTCATACCCCTGTTTCTGCACGCTCTGCACATAGATGGCATCGCCCTCGTTCTTCCCAGTCATGTTCACGCTGAACTGCCCCGTTGCCGAAGTAACCACGGGATTGACCACACCCCGCATCCTCACCGTTGCACCCGCCAGCACCT
Organism: Prevotella sp.; assembly: GCA_017455495.1. Taxonomy (GTDB): domain Bacteria; phylum Bacteroidota; class Bacteroidia; order Bacteroidales; family Bacteroidaceae; genus Prevotella. Next base: position 4,809 of record JAFTAR010000085.1, on the reverse strand, counting down.
GGCCCGGGCGGTCAGGTCGCCCAATGCTCTTCACCACGCCGTTCAGCACCTGAGCATTGGCAGAAGAGGTTAACAGGAACAAGCTTAGAAGCAGGAATGAAAGTCTTTGCATTTTCATACTTGATATTCTTCTATTCGCCTGAGGGCCGAGCTGTCTGTTCCTCCTTCATGGCGTTGGTTTTCTCAAGGTTTTCACGTATCTGCCTTGTACCCGGATTATCGTCACCCATCAAGGCTTTGTATATTTCGTAGGCCTTCGTAATGAGTTCCAGACCGAGGTCAATGTTGCCGCTGTCTCGGTATGCCAGGCCCAAGTTGTTGTAAGCTATTCCCACGGAAGCGTGCTGCTCGCCGTATGCAGCCAGCCCCATGTCAAGGGCGCGCCTACAATACTCTATAGCGTTGTCGAACTGTTCCAACTTACGATATGTATTGCCAATGTTGTTATAGCACTTTGTCAGGCCGACATTGTCAGCACCAAGTATTTCCTTTTTTATCTCATATTCCTTGTTGTAGCACTCCAGGGCCATTTCATAGTTCTCCAGTTTGGAATACACATTTCCCAAATCGCTGTAAGCATCAGCTATATCATTGCTGTTGTCAATGTTTAATGTCTGGTAAATGGCAATAGCCCTCTCAATATGCTCCTTAGCCTTGTCATATTCATTCATGCTGATGTATGTGCGCCCCAAGTTGGCAAGCACGGAGGCCGAATTTACATGATTAATGCCATTCGCGGTCTCAAAGATTTCCAGTGCCTTCTGCATGTACTCCAGCGCTTGCTCATAGTCGCCCTTGTTTTTAAGCAAAAGCCCCAAGTTATTGTAGCTGTATGCCGTTCGCGGATGGTTGTCGCCAAGTATTGCTTTTCTGATGTCGAGTGATTTTTGAAGGAACTGCTGCGCCCTGTCCAGATTGTTCACCCTTCTGAACAGAGAGCCCAACCTGTCATATATGTCGGCCACGATGGCATGCTGCTCACCATAGTTTCTTTCTGCTATCTGGAGAGCTGTCATGGTGTACTCCAGTGCTTTCTGGTAGTTGCCTTGATATTGGTAGACAAGGGCAATGTTGGTATAGCGGACGCACAGGTCCGGGTGTTCCTCGCCCAGTGTGCGCTTGCTTATTTCAAGTGCTTTGCCGTAATATTCCAGAGCCTTGTCAAAGTTGCGCATGTCGCAATAGGCTCCGCCCAGGTGGTTGTAGGTAGTAGCCACCAGCGGATGCTCTTCGCCAAACGCCCTCAAGTATATTTCAAGTGCTTTTTCGTGATTCTCTATAGCTTTATCGTTGTTTCCCCTCACATTGTAAAGGTGCCCAATATTATTATATGATGTAGCTACAGCAAGGTGGCTCTCGCCCAATCGGCGTTTTCTCAGTTCCAGACATTTCTCGCTGTACTCCAAGGCTTTGTCATAGTTACCGAGGTCGGCATATATCGTGCCGATGCTGTTGTACTGATTCATGGTAGTGGGATGCTCCTGCCCCAGAGCCTGCTCACTGATGAGCAAAGCCTGCTGGTAGGTTTCAAGCGCCTTGTTGAATTGTCCCTTAGCTCTGCACACTGTTCCTATATTTCCCAGAAGTACGGCAATTCTGTAGTGTTCTTGTCCTGACGTGGCAGCCCATATATCTTTGGCTTGCTGTAACAGCTGCAATGCCTTGTCGTACTGCCCCATAGAAAAAGATACTGTCCCCATATTTCCCAGAGTGTTTGCCACCTCCGGATGCTGCATTCCCAGTGCGCTGTGCAGTATGGGCAGTGCCTTCTCATAATATTCCAAGGCTTCGCTGTACTTTCCCTGCTGGCTGAGGCAGTGTCCTATATTATTATAGTTGTATGCCCTGCCTGGGTGTCCCGGTTCTGTCACCTCTTCAAGTATGGCATTGGCCTTCATGTAGTACTCCATAGCCAGGTCTAATTGAGTCTGAAAGGCATATACGGCACCAATATTGTTGTATGCCGAAGCAACTTCATTGCTGTTTTCACCATATTGGACAACAGCCTGGCGCAGTGCTATTTGGTAGTAATCCATTGCCTTGGCATAGTCGGCCATTTGACGGTTGAAGAACTTGCCTGCCTCCTGTAGCCACTCCACATTCGTAGTGTCCAGGGCGGCGCGAGTCTCTATGTACTGGCGGGCCTTGTCATTGTCGTAGTTGGCAAGGGCGATGGTGTAGAGCTGATACAGGTGCTCTGCGTCGCGCTCCTGCTGGCGCAGTACGGCAGCCATCTGGGCATTGGCCTCGGCAAGGAGCTGCCGGGCCTGAGCCTCCTGCTGGTCTATGGCGGCCAGGGCCTGGCGGTTGCGCTCTATCACGCCCACGGGGTCGAAGAGGGTGCAGAGCAAGGAGTCGGCACGCTCCAGGTCGCCGTTCTCAATGAGGATATTCACCTCGCGTTCCTTGTCGCTCAGGCCGTCATAGTCGGTGTGGGCGTAGTGGTCGGCCAGACCGTCAATCATCTGCTGGAAACGCTCAAAACCGTCCTGCAGCTCATGCAGCTGCTGGCGGTACTGCTCGGCGCTGATGGTCTGTGCCGCCAACTGCTCCTCTATCTGCGCCAGGCGGGTGTGGTAGTTGCGCTCCGCCACGCGGTAGGCATTGTCCTCTATGCGCTGCTTGTCGGCCTGCAGCTGTGCCGTGTTCACCATGACGATGGTCAGCGGTACGCGGTCGGAGAAGGCCAGCTGCCGGCCCACGAAGCCAGTCTCGCTTACCTCATACCCCTGCTTCTGCACCTGCTGCAGCACGTAGGCATCACCCGGGCGCTTGCCCGTCATGGCCACCGAGAACCGCCCGTCGCTGCCGCTCACCACAGCATTATGGCCGCCCCTGATGCGGATAGTCACCCCGCTCAGCGCCTCGCTCGCCCTGTCGGACCGCTCCAGCGTCCGCACATAGCCCTGCTGCACCTGTGCCGTAGCGGCACTGAGGCACAGCATAAAAAGTAATGTTGATAACAGTTTCTTCATAACATCTCATTTTACCAGTTTCAAGCCTTTTTCTGAAAGGTAATATCGCTGATTGGGATGATTTGGCTTGTCAGGATAGGCACGAAGTACATAACCACCTTCTATCGCCGGAGTCAAATAATTAACAACAACGTTGTTTCTTCCTTTAAGATGTAGCCTTCTTAATATTTCAGAGAATGTGCAAACATCTTCTCTTATAACATCTACAAGTCGTTGAACTTGTACCTTAGGTTGTACCACGGCTTGTACCATAGGTTGTACCATAACTGTACCACTAACTGTACCACCAGCTTGTTCACCAGCTTGACCACCACCTTGTTCCCCAACTTGTTCCCCAAACCAGTAAGTAATTGTAGAGCACACCAGGTCGCTCGTAAACTCCACCTTGCCCTTCGTCAGCCGCTCCCACGCCAGCATCTTGTCTATGCCATATCCGGCATTCTCGCCCAACTTGGCATAGCGGAAGAATTTGATAATATTCGGGTTGCGGGGAATGGAGTGAATCTGTGTGCGCAGTTCCGACAGCGGAAACATGAACCGCCCGGGGTTCTGCAACTCTATGCGGTCCTGAAACACGCGGATGGTCGGGTGCATAGGACTGAAATAGTCGGCATGGGCGCAGCAATTCGTAAGCCCTTCTCTCAGGGCATACAGTTGCGATTCGTCTTCTGCGCCCACCCCATCTGGGTGTGCTTCGTAGGGCGCATCCACAAAGTTGCGCAACCGCTGAAGGATAATCTGATACGACTCCCAGATATTGTCCTGCTCCTGCATACGGAAGGTGTAGCGCACCTGTGCATCGGCAAGACTCTTGCCGGGAATCTCTAGATAGTCAATCCAGAAATTACTCACATGTCGCTGCACCACATCGCGCTGTCCCAGCATCAGTATGCCGCCAATGGTCAGCCGTCCCTCTTTCGTGATGCCCACTTTCTCGCAGAACTGGTTGTCGGGCAGGTCTTTGTATGGGAATGTCGGATTGTCGTTGCGTATGTGGTTTCTGTACGTCTCCAGCGAACTCTTGTTCAGGTCCTCAATGCTTGTACCCTCCACCACCTGCTCACTCTTGCTGCCAAAAGCCTGGTCGCGCATCATCGCCATAACCTCCGTCTCCGTAGCCCTGCGGTCGCCGCTACCTGTACGGATGTAAGTATTTATGGGATTGCCCACATAGATGGGTTTCACGATGCACGACGGCACGAAGAATGCCAGCACCAGCCGTCCGTCGAAGTTGTATTTCTTTGTTTTTGCCGACAGCCGCATGTTGAACTTCTGACCATTGCGCAGCGTGTTCAGGAAATCCGACTCTGTCTTCTCTCCGTTGTTCACGCCCAGTATCTCGAACCGCTTCCCCTGCTGTTGGATGCCAAACACTATCCAGCCGCCCGAGGTATTCGAGAACGCAGACACTGTTTCCCACACATCCTCAGGCAGTTTGTCCAGCGCCCTCTTACATTCAAAGTCGTCCCATTCTATTTCTGTCAGTTTCTGCAATAGCTCTTCTTTAGTCATATATCTATAACGTTTTCATCCGTTGCCTAAGGCACAGCATAAAAAGCAGTGTTGATAACAGTATCTTCATGTCCACATTTAAGGCAAGCCTAATTGTTGTCTGCATTTCTGCGTTCTGATGAACGGTCACGCCACTACCCAACCGTCAATAAGTTTCCGCTCGGTGGAGAAGTTGACACCTATCTTGAACAGCTGGCGGTCATCGCCCTTGAAGGGACGGACATAGCCGCGCTCATCTATCTGACGAAGGGCCTCGGCGGCTGTCTTGTTGATTTTCAGCTCCATTACATAGACATACTTCGGTGTCTGCATCACTATGTCT
>JAFTAR010000084.1 GCA_017455495.1 Prevotella sp. | reverse complement strand
TGATGCTTACTTTATGGTTGTCCCAACTCCATTCAAGGGAGACCATGAACCCGACATTTCCTATGTAGAATCTGCAACACGTATGGTTTTACCCTTTCTCAAAGAGGGTGACCTATACGTTATAGAATCAACATCTCCTGTAGGAACTACAGACAAAATGGCCGAACTTATTTTTTCCGAACGCCCAGAGTTAAAGGACAAGATTTATATTGCCTACTGCCCTGAACGTGTACTACCCGGTAATGTCATCTATGAACTCGTTCATAACGACCGAGTTATTGGAGGCAGAAATGAGGCATCCACTAAAAAAGCACAAGCCTTCTACGGACAATTTGTACAAGGAACTCTTCATCCCACGAACTGCAAAACCGCTGAGATGTGCAAACTGACAGAGAATTCCTGTCGTGATTCACAGATTGCCTTTGCCAACGAACTGAGCATTATCTGCGACAAAGCAGGCATTAATGTCTGGGAGCTTATCAGTCTTGCCAACAAACATCCACGTGTAAACATCCTGCAGCCTGGTTGTGGTGTGGGTGGACATTGTATCGCTGTTGATCCATACTTTATTTCCAGCGAGTTTCCAAAGGAGGCCCGGATGATAGCTATGGCTCGTGAGGTAAACAACTACAAGGCCGATTGGTGTGCCGAGAAGGTGCAGAACGCCATGCTCCGCTTTGAGCTGGAAAAGAAGCGTAAGCCCGTTGTTGCCATGATGGGACTGGCATTCAAGCCAAATATTGATGACCTACGCGAGAGTCCTGCAAAGTACATCGTGACAAAGGTGATGCAAAGCTGTAACAATGCCAGCATACTTGTTGTTGAACCGAACATCAGGGAACATAATGTGTTCAAACTGACCGATTACAGGGAAGCCTACGACATGGCCGACATCGTTGTGTTTCTCACTGCTCATACGCCTTTCAAGGAGTTGGAGTGGACGGATGGCAAGGTCATTCTTGACTTCTGCGGTATCTTTAGGAAATAAATAGTTTGGCGGCATGAAGGTTTTGGTCGTATCGTTCTATTATCCTCCAGAGATGGGGGCAGCACCCTCACGCATATCCAATATGGCTGAGGGACTGAAGCAACAGGGTGCCGATGTTGACGTGCTGACTTGCCTGCCCAACTATCCGAAAGGACGTATTTTCGAAGGATACAGAAGATGCTTGTCTAAGAAAGAGACTATCAATGGAATTAATATTCACCGCTATTGGACCTACGCAACAGTATCCAAGAATCCGTTTGCACGTCTTTTAGGCATGCTCTTTTTTGCGTTTGATATTTGGATATACATACTTAAGCCTTTTAAGGTACGGCATTATGATAAAGTCATTATTCAAAGCCCACCGCTGTTAGTAAGTTTTTCTGCCACTTTACTTTTCAGATGTCTATACCGCAAGAAGACCGTATTAAACGTTTCGGACCTTTGGCCTCAGTCAGCACTTGAACTTGGCGCTATTAAGTCTGGCGGTCTCTATCACAAAGTTTTGCTTTGGATGGAGAGATTTGTTTACAAACATAACTGGGCTTATCAAGGACAAAGCCAAGAAATTATCAACCACATTGAGTCCTTTGGATACAACAAGCCACATTTCTTATATAGGAATTTGCAGCCTGATTTGAATTTCGAGTCAAAACCTGTTGGAAAGCGAATTCCGTTTAAACTTGTATATGCTGGTTTGTTGGGAGTGGCTCAAGATATTTTGGGCATTATAAAGCATATTAATTTTAAGGAGATTAATGCAGAATTGCATATCTTTGGAGGTGGAAACCAAGCAGACGACATTCAGAAATATGTTGACAGCAATGACTGTGGAGTTATATGCCACGGCTTTAAGGCCAAAGATGAGCTAAATCAATTGCTGGGTTCTTTTCACGCATCAATTGTTCCTTTGGCTGTACCCATAAAAGGGGCTGTACCTTCAAAGATATACGACCTACTGCCTCATGGTACACCCATACTTTTTTGCGGCGGAGGTGAAGGTGAGCAAATAATACTTGAGCACCATCTGGGGTTGGTCTCCCAACCAGGAAACTACGACCAGTTAAGAGATAATATTCGATTGTTGGAACGACTGTCTGATACAGATTATTGCAGCTTTCGTCAAAACTGTTTGACTGCGTCTCAGACGACGTTTTCCTTTAACAAACAGATGGAAAGTTTCTTGCTTTTTTTGCAAGGGCTTTGAAGAAATCGCTCAGCTTTGCATTTACCTTATGCGAGTGTGAAAATGGGTGGGATTAATATTTCCTAAAGTGCATGCGCAGGCACTCGCTTTCAAGGGTCATGCGGCTGCTGTTCAGCTGAAGAACCTTTAGTGTCTGGCTCAGATGGTTTAGGCCGTAATACTGAATGGTGCTGACATCGGTGACGATGCTATCGGAAATAGTACGGTTGTCAGCAACAGGGTCTGACAGGGTAAGGGTGTTGCCGTTGAGGTTGAAGCGGAAGAACACGCTTATCTGAGTGCTGCCGTCGGGTTTGGGGCAGTATGTCATCATTTGGAGCAGACGAGCCTGAACGCCCCAGAATATCTCCTGATGACGAACGTCAGCAGAGGTGTTGGTGCTCAGGGTGTCAACAGTAGTGAGCTGCCACAGCCCGTCAAAGTCGCCATTGCCGGAGGTGTGGAAGTCGCTGCAGGCTGACAGGATGGCCATGCAGAATGTTGCCATGAATACGATTCTCTTCATGCTGCTATATAATATAATAATGTGTCATCATTTGCTGTTTATGCTCAGGCAGCGCCTCACGGTGAGTTGCATGCCGCTGTTGTCGCCCAGAAGCTTTCCACAATCTATTGCTGCGGCAACTGTCATTTCCCAGCCAGAGAGGGTAGAAGAAGTAGGGAAACGGTAGTCGGCTTCTGCCATGAGGCTGACATTTGTTTGCGGGTCAATGTAGGGTTTCATATAGTTGCCCCATCCTTTCTGCCATGTGGCCAGCAGGCGGTAGTGCAGACCGCAGGCAGGTTGGCCGGATATGCCAAGGTGGAATGCCCTAAAGCTGTTATTCTCTACAGTGATGACTCCATCGCTGTTGTATAGTGGTGAACGATATAGGGGGTTGCCCATCACTTGCCCCCAATGCTGCCAGCCGGTAAAGATGTAGTGGTTATAGTAGCCGTCGCGCCCACCTATGTGATCGGGCATAGTCCGAGTGTGGTCATGGTAGACAGGTCCGCTTTGGTATCGCGTATTGATATATTCCAGTACAGCGGCGTTGAGCCATTTGCAGCGTTTCAGGTGCAGCTCCAGCCCGAGCTGAATGTCGCGCAGGTCGTAGACCAACCAGTTGAAATGCTCCCAGGAGTCCCATTCTTCGCCAGTTCCGAAACCGTCATAGTCAAGGAAGAACATTGATGACTGGTCCTCAAAGTAATGGTCGGCATAGGCAGAGAGTCCCCAGCTTGTTGCGTCGTAGTTCACCCTGGCTACCCAACTGCCCACGTGGTTGCCCTCTTTGTTGCGGTAGTTCTCGTCAACGATGTCGCCGCCACTTGGGACAAGTGCCTGTAGCATGCCTTTCAGCCCGCCTTGGTTGTGCATTACAGGGCGTGGGCTGCCAGGAAAGTAATAGCTTGTTCCACCGAACTGGCAGCCCATCTCAAGGCCCAGCTCAACTGTAAGCGGCTTGCTCTCCTTCCCCAAGCGTACATAGCCGGCCTTGGTGTGGAGCATGGTGTTCTCCGTCCTAATAAGATTTTGACTGTATGGTGGCTTGGATTCGGTCGTGAAGTCTTTCTGCCAGCCGTCGTCGGTGGTCCAACCATAGAAGACGTGTCCCCGGAGGCCTAAAAAGCCTTTAGTTCCAGGTACATTCCAGTATGTTGGAAGTTCCAAACGGACACCAGGCACCGGTCTTGCATTGATGCCGAGCGTCTGCGAGCCAGCGCTAAGTTCCTGATTCTTAAGTTGCAGAGGCTGCTCTTTTGCTCCAACAGTCAAGACACCTTTCTTCCAGCCTATTTCACCATACAGCTGCTGAACTATCATTGTGCTGGTGAAATTGGCGGCCAGAGCAAGGTCTGCCCCAAGTGCATATTTCCATTGCTTAGTAGAGTCGTTCCCAAGAGGCTTGAAAGCTCCTATGCGAACATATCCGTTGGTCTTGTCTAATGAGCTTAAGCCATACTTATTGGCGTTCAGCCAAAGCGGAGTGTGCCGCCCATCGGCAGCAGAGAACAGGGCTTCTGTATATATTTCCACCTGGGCGTATGCCGGCATTGCACACGCCATGATGAGAACTAAAAACAGACAACTCTTTTTCATCAGTATTTCTAATAATAACGTGCAAAGATACTATTTTATTTTGTAACATGGAAAAAACAAGCTCGTTTCTTTGCCTTCCCTATGATAATCGCTGCATTTTTTCCCAATAACAGAGATGTAATTGAAAAAAAAAGTGTACATTTGCAGTCGCTTAGAAAAAACACACAGCCAATGAACACTGACCAGAAATACCTTCACCTGCTGTCAACCACCTATCCAACAGTGGCCGATGCAGCCAGCGAGATAATAAACCTGGAAGCAATAATGAACCTGCCCAAAGGTACGGAGCACTTCCTGGCCGACCTGCACGGGGAGCACGAGGCATTCCAGCACGTGCTGAAGAATGCTTCGGGCAACATAAAGCGCAAGGTGAGCGAGATATTTGGCAATACCATACGCGAAAGCGAGAAAAAGGAGCTGTGCACCCTCATCTACTATCCGGAGCAGAAGCTGGAACTAATCAAGGCTCAAGAGAATGACTTGGACGACTGGTACCGCATCACTATCCATCAGCTGGTGAGGGTTTGCCGCGACGTTAGCTCAAAGTACACACGCTCAAAGGTGCGCAAGAGCCTGCCGGAGGAGTTCAGCTATATCATAGAGGAGCTGCTCCACGAGCGCAGCGACGACCAGGACAAGGCTGCCTACGTGGCTGTCATTGTGGACACTATCATCTCCACTGGGCGTGCCGACGACTTCATCGTAGCCATATCAAACGTGATACAGAGGCTGGCCATTGACCAGCTACACATTCTGGGCGACATCTACGACAGAGGGCCTGGCGCACACATCATCATGGACACGCTGAGACAATATCACTCATGGGACATACAATGGGGCAACCACGACATTCTATGGATGGGGGCGGCCGTGGGCAACGATGCATGCATCTGCAATGTGCTGCGCCTCTCGCTGCGATATGCCAACCTGGCCACCCTGGAGGAGGGCTACGGCATAAACCTCGTGCCACTGGCTACCTTCGCACTTGACACCTACGGCGACGACCCCTGCACAGAGTTCATGCCACGATTGCTGAAAGGCTCCACCATGGACGAGAAGACCCGGCAGCTGACGGCCAAGATGCACAAGGCCATAAGCATAATACAGTTCAAGGTGGAGGCAGAGATATTCCACCGGCATCCTGAATGGCTGATGGAGGACCGCTGCCTGCTGGAGCATATCAACCCGGAACGCCACACGTGTACAATAGACGGCAAGGAATACGAGCTGAAAGACTGGAACTTCCCAACACTCTGCTCAAGTAACGAGAAAGACGTAATAACTAATAAATGTAATATGACCAAGGAGGAGCAGGAGCTGATGAAGAAGCTGCACCACTCCTTCCGCGTAAGCGAGAAGCTGCGCAAGCACATACGTACAATACTGTCGCACGGGTGCATGTACAACATCTGCAACCAGAACCTGCTCTTCCATGCCTCAGTGCCTCTTAACGAAGACGGATCGCTAAAGCAGGTCTGCATCCTGGGCAAGGAATATTCAGGCAGGCAACTCATGGAGTACATAGGACAGCTGATTCGTGCCGCTTTCCAGAACGACACACCCGCCGATACCAAGGCCTACGCCAAGGACTACTTTCTCTATCTCTGGTGCGGTAAAGACTCTCCGCTGTTCGACAAATCTAAAATGGCAACCTTTGAGCGCTATTTTCTGTCAGACCGTGACACCTTCCATGAGGAGAAAGGCTGTTATTTCAAGCTGCGCAACTCGGCAGAGGTGTGCGACCGCATACTGGATGCCTTTGGAGTGAAGGGCGAGACACGCCACATCATCAACGGACACGTGCCAGTACATGCTGCCAGCGGTGAGAACCCAATAAAGGCGGGAGGAAGGCTGATGGTGATTGACGGTGGATTCTCGGAGGCCTACCACACGGAAACAGGCATAGCAGGCTACACTCTGATATACCACTCAAGGGGCTTCCAGCTGGTGCAGCACGAGCCGTTCACCAGTGCACAGGATGCTATCCAGCGATGCACCGACATCAAGAGCACTACCCAGATTGTAGAGATGAGCACTCACCGTATGCTCGTGGCCGACACAGACAAGGGCGAAGAGCTGCGTATGCAGATTAACGATTTGAAGGACCTGCTGTACGCATATCGCCACGGAATAATAAAGGAAAAAAGAAATTAAACATACATAAATGAACGCAAGACCAAAGAAACGCCGCTGGCACTGTCTGAGAGGGCAGGAGCCTACTGAACTTGACAAGCAAGTGATGTATTGGGAGAGCAAAGGAAAGCTCGTACCAACACGTGAACTTATTAAGACACCTGAACAGATAGAGGGCATAAGGCGTGCCGGAGTGGTTAACACTGGAGTACTCGACGCCGTGGCTGCCGCAATTCACGAGGGCATGAGCACACTGGAGATAGACCAGATATGCCGCAAGTTCTGCGAAGAGCACAATGCCATTCCCGCCTGCCTTAACTATGGAGGCGACGAGGAAACACCGCCATTCCCCATGAGTGTTTGCACAAGCATTAACGAGGTAGTGTGCCACGGCATTCCCAAAGCTGAAGACGTGCTACAGGAAGGCGACATTATCAACGTGGACTTCACTACTATCTTAGACGGATACTATGCTGATGCCTCACGCATGTTCATCATCGGAAAGACAACTCCGGAGAAAGAACAGTTGGTAAGGGTCACCAAGGAATGTCTGGAAATAGGCATGGAGGCCGCCAAGCCCTGGGGCTTCGTGGGCGACATAGGCCACGCCATTGAGAAGCACTGCAAGAAATACGGCTACGGAATAGTGCGCGACCTGGCAGGCCATGGGGTGGGGCTGCAGTTCCACGAAGAGCCAGACGTGAACCATTACGGACACCGCGGCACGGGCATGCTGCTTGTGCCAGGCATGGTGTTCACTATTGAACCAATGATAAACATGGGCACTTGGCGTGTGTTCATTGATGCCGATGACCCATACGGATGGGAAGTCATAACTGAGGACGAGAAGCCAAGCGCACAGTGGGAGCACACCCTGTTGATGACCGACCACGGAGTGGAGGTGCTGACCTACTGACACTTAGATTATACTTTATTTTCTATCCACAATAAATTTAACGAATTTAACGAATATTTGCTACGCGCAGCAATTCGTTAAATTCGTTAAATTCGTTGTTTGTAAGGTAATATTGTTTGAAGGGGATTAATCTTCGTCCTTCATTTCCTCCTCATGCTGCTTGATAAGTGCCTGCTGGATGTCGTTAGGCACAAGCTCGTAGCTTGAGAACTTGGTCTGGAACGATGCACGTCCGCCGGTGAGAGACGACAGCGCAATGCTGTAGCTGGCCAGCTCCTTCAGAGGAATCTTGGCTGAGAGCTTCTGATAGCCGGCCTCGCTGTCCATGCCCATGATGATGGCACGGCGTCCCTGCAGGTCGCTCATCACGTCGCCCATGTAGTCGCCAGGAACCAGTACCTCCAGGTCGTATATAGGCTCCAGCACCTTCGGACCTGCCTCCTTGAATGCCATAGAGAAGGCGTTGCGTCCAGCCAGCATGAACGAGAGTTCGTTGGAGTCAACGGGGT
>JAFTAR010000083.1 GCA_017455495.1 Prevotella sp. | reverse complement strand
TTTGTCCTTTTTGCCTATCATCTCAGCCACGGTGCGGTTGGCCAGCAGCATGAACTCCTCAATGAGCTGAGTGGCCAGTGTGCTCTTCTTGAAGAAACAGCGTGTGGGGTGTCCGTCGGCATCAATGTCAAAGTGAAGCTCCTCACGGTCAAACTTCACGGCACCATTGCTGAAGCGCTTCTCGCGCAGCTTCTGAGCCATCTGGCTAAGCGTTTTAAGTGAAGAGTGGAGAGTGGAGAGTGAAGAGTTTGCTTCTGCGTCCTTGTTTCTCCCTTCCAAGATGTCCAGCACCTCTTCGTATGCAAATCGCCTGTCACTGCGTATTACAGTGTGGGCCAGGTGCCACGACTTGATGTTGGCCTCCTCGTCTAAGACAAAGATGACGCTGTAGCACAGTTTCTCCTCGTCGGGTCGCAGGGAGCAGATGAAGTTGCACAGTCGCTCAGGCAGCATGGGTATGGTGCGGTCAACGAGGTAGACGCTGGTGGCCCGCTGCTGTGCCTCCTTGTCAATGATGCTTCCTTCGGTGACATAATGGCTTACGTCGGCTATGTGGACGCCAACCTCGTAGAGTTTAGAGTGTTGAGTGTTCTCTACACTGCGAATGCTCAGTGCATCGTCGAAGTCCTTGGCATCGGCGGGGTCTATGGTAAAGGTGAGCACGTCGCGGAAGTCCTCGCGGCGGGCAATTTCCTCGGGCGTTATGCCGGCATCTATTTTGTTGGCAGCCTCCTCCACGCGCTCCGGGTATTTGTAGGGCAGGTCGTACTGTGCCAGTATGGCGTGCATCTCCACGTCGTTCTGCCCCTGCTGTCCCAGCACGTCAATCACTTCGCCGACAAGGTTCTTCGATGTCTCACTTGGCCACTGGGTAATCTTCACCACGGCTTTCTCGCCCGTCTTGCCTCCCTTCAGCTTTTTCTTGGGAATGAGCACGTCCTGTGCAAAGACATTGCCCTCGGTGATGAGGAAGGCATAGTCCTTTTCCACCTGCAGTATACCCACTGCCTGGCTGTGCTTGCGCTCCAGGATCTCTGTCACCACGGCCTCCTTGATGTGGTTCTGCCGGCGTGCCATCATTGCCACTCTCACACGGTCGCCGCCCATGGCGCTCATGCTGTTGCGCTCGCTTACGAAGATGGGCTTGCCGCCGTCGCTGGGCAAGAACGAGTTCTTGCCGTTGGCCTTGCGTATGAAAGTACCCTCCTGCACCTGTGTGTTCAGGTTCAGCTTGAAGGTGTTGTTGTCAATCTTGCTGAGCCAGTCGTCCCAGCACAGTTCGTCAATAACGTCCACTGCCAGCATCTTAGCCGGGTGGGTGGTAAGCTTCAGGGTCTTGAAGATGTCCTTGTAGCTGAGGGCTTCGCCCGGCCTGGCCTGGAACAGGCCCTGCACGGCATCGGCCACATGGCGCTTCGACAGGCGCCTGCCTCCATGTTTCTGTGCCATATATAGTTATTGTTATAGGTTTTGTAAGATCTCGTGGCAATTATGGTACAAAATTACAAACATTTTCCCAAACAAACAAGAAAAAAGATAATTTATTCGTAACTTTGCCACCTTAAACCGCAAAAGAGAGGAAACAACATGATTACAATGAGGCAAATTCTGCTTTCCATACTGGCTACGCTTGCAATGGCCGCCGTTGCACAGACAAACCCAAGACTCGACGAGAACCATCTGCTGCTTGACGGGTCGCTGACCGACGAGGAGGTGCTGTCAATGCCGTTCACCTACAATGACTTCCGGCAGGCAGTGAGCCATTTCAAGGACACCACCACGCTCTACATACGCCCCTGGGTCTATTGGGTGGACAATCCCGACGTACCTGAAGTGGTGAGAGGCGAAGACGGCAGGGAACCATTCGGCATTGTAATCCATGCAAAGAAACTCACACTGACGGGACTTGCCGAATGCCCGGAGGACGTTGTCCTGGCCTCACAGCGGGGACAGACACAGGGGGCCGTGGGCAACTTCACCATGCTGGACATGCACGTTGACGAGCTGCATGTGGAGAACATGACACTTGGCAACTATTGCAACGTTGATCTTGACTACAGGCTCAACCCGTCGCTAAGCAGAAGGAAGCGAAGTGATGCCATAACACAGGCCCATGTGGGCTATGTGCACGGACGCAAGCTGACAGCCCGGCGAGTGCGCTTTATAAGCAGGCTGAACCTTAACCCGCTGAATGGTGCCCAAGAGAGCCTGTATGACAGCTGCCACTTTGAGTGCACCGACGATGCCCTGAACGGAGGCAACGCCATCTATCGCCATTGCGACTTCGACCTTTACGGGGCCAAGCCATTATGGAGCACATTCGGCGCCGGACCGCTGTTCTACGACTGCGACTTCCGCGTCCGCTCAAACAACCGTGAGACGTTCTTTTGCAAGCAGTGCGGGCAGGTGACTGTCATCAACTGCCGCTACCACGCTCCAGAAAACAGCTACCTTGGCTGGGCGCCATACCCTCAGCGGTGGTTGCGCTGCTACCAGAAAGACTTCACACTGAACGGGCAACCATACATCATTGGCAGTCGGCAACAGGAGAACACAATAGTAATGGACTCCACGGACATATACACTAACCAACAGCCATCACTCAGCATAAACCAGCATGAGGCTGAGATGATAGAAAACGGTGAGCCGTTGGCGCTCAGCGTCAATGGCGAGGGGAGAATGGTGGTGTGGAGAATCGAACAGCCTTACGACCAGATAGCCTGCATAGACAGGGTTACGGGTGACTCTGTAACGGTAAGCATTGACTGCGATGATATAGTGGAACCCGTCACCTTTCCCGTGACAGCCTATGCCGTGGGTGACACAAGCAATCCTGCTTTAGCTGTCTGCATGGTGACTGTCAGACCCGTTCCCCTTTCTTCCCCAACTTTCATTGAGAGACCGGGAATAAGAATCAAGGACGGCACAGCCTTCCTTGACTACAGGCTAAACCTGGAGGGATTCAGCGACCAGTCGCAGATAGTGTGGAGCCGCATTGACGACGAAAACGGCGGGCCGGAGATTATTCTGGCATGCAGCAACGACGGACCGCAGAGGCAGTACAAACTTAGGCCGGGAGACATTGGGCACAGGATAGCGGCCACCATTTGCCCAGCCCACACCAGGAGCACGGAAGGCCCCGCTACAGCAGCAACCAGCAGGAGCATCAGGAAAAATGATGTAAAGGGAGAGTTCTGCATGGAGACGGATTTCAGTGACCTATGGTGTGGATGGAGTGAGGTCTTGGCTCCCGACACTTGGACTGCCGACGGCTACAAGCCTGCCGACACCAGTGAGTACGACTGGAGCTTTGACCGTGAAAAACCAATGTGGAAATATGGCGAGGGCTTCAACGGAGCTGTGGGGAAAGGTCTGCTGCAGGCCCAGCGAGGTGCACGGCTAAGGTTTACACCTGCCTCGCGTACATATAATAATATGTCGCTGACACTTCAGGTTGACCCGACCAAAACCGCTGGTCAGGGGTTCGGCTCCGCCACTGGCCAGTATATGGATGTCTGTCTGAAATTCGACACGCAAACGCTCACAGGTTACGGCCTGCGCATCATACGTACCGTCAAGCACGCCAAGGCCGTTGATTTCCTGCTCGTGGAATACCGCAACGGCACTGTAATGCCTCTTACTGAAGCCGTCTCGTCAACCTGCTACCGAACGGGTTGCACTATAGCGCTGGACTATTCCGACGGACTGCTTTCCGCCCATGTTGAGACGCAGACACCCAGGCCCGACGACTCAGACCTGCCCCATCAGGTTGACCTGCAGGCTCAAGTAGACGCTAACCCTTATGGCGGAATACACATACAGCATACTGGTTCATGTGGTGAGAGTACCACCATGCTGCATCGCCTGAAAGCAGTTTGGCAACAATAATAAAACAAAAAGCGACGGCGGGGGAAACCTGCCATCGCTGTCTGTTGTGTCGACACTTGGACTCGAACCAAGGACCCCCACCATGTCAAGGTGATACTCTAACCAGCTGAGCTATGCCGACCTCTTTTAAAATTCGGCTGCAAAGGTAGACATATTTTTCCACACCGCCAAGGATTGTCATGATAAATTAGATTTAATTAACAAGCTTTCCGGCTGTCTGTGGTCTGGGCCGTTGGCGAGCACAAGCTTTGATTTGCGTCAAGAATACTTTACAATAACAAAGAATAAACTAAAAATCAGTTACTTGAATTACAGAAAAGCAGTACTTTTGCTGCCAAATTGAAAGTAACACACTTCAATAGTATTAATTTTTAAAGTTATTATGGCTGAAAAGAAAACAACGAAGAAGGCTGCTGAGACCGTAGAAGTAGCAGCTAAGAAGGCCACCACCCGCAAGGCCGCCGTGAAGGCTGAGAAGGAAGTACTGGCTGTTAACGCTGAGAACATTGGTTTCAAGGCTGGTGATGTGTATCAGGCTCTTGCCGCATCCGACAAGGCTCTCACCGTGAAGGAGATTGCCAAGGCTGCAAAGATTTCTGAGGAAGCAACACTGCTTGGTCTGGGCTGGCTCTTCAAGGAGGGCAAGCTGCAGAGCTTTGAGGACAACAAGATTGCCCTGGCATAAGAGGATACACACCCCTTGTACGAGAAGCAGATTCTTAGAATACTTTTGGATGTAGGCGCGCAAGGCATCAGTGTGAAAAAGCTGGCCAAGCACGTCTACAACCATTATTGTACCCTCTTCTTCACGCCCGACTTTGAAGAGATTTACCGAAGTGTTCAGTACTACTTGCGGAGCCAGGCTGCAAAGCCGCAGTCGCCCATTGAGCATGCAAAGAAATGGGGGCACTACCGCATCAAGGCAAGGCAGGCTGCCACGGTAAGGGAGCTTTTCCTGGATTTTGATGCCGTGGATAATGACGAAGAGGAAACCAAAGGCACAGACATGTCGCTGAATCTCTTTGACAACTTTTAGCACAGTCTCTGTGCAGCGTGCATTTTGCTATTTATTCATAATAAAACGCAAAATATTTTGCCGAATGACTATTTTTAACTACTTTTGCAACCCTAATTCGTAACAACTATTAATAATGTATAGAAGCAAGACTTGTGGCGAGCTGAGGCTCGCCGATGCCGGCAGCGAGGTGACGCTTGCCGGATGGGTGCAGCGCACCCGCAAGATGGGCGGCATGACATTTGTAGACCTGCGCGACCGCTATGGTTTGACACAATTAGTTTTCGACGAGAGCGATGACGCTGCCCTCACAGAGCGCGCCAACAAGCTCGGACGCGAATGGTGCATTCAGGTGAAAGGCACCGTGCGCGAGCGCGAGTCGAAGAACGCCAAACTGCCTACTGGCGACATTGAGATTGTGACCACACAGCTCAATGTGCTCAGCGAGAGCATTACCCCGCCATTCACCATTGAGTACCAGACCGACGGCGGCGATGACATACGAATGAAGTATCGCTATCTGGACCTGCGCCGTCAGGCTGTGCGCAAGAACCTTGAGCTGCGCCACAGGATGACAATTCTGATACGCAACTTCCTTGACTCACGCCAGTTCATTGAAGTTGAAACCCCTATACTTATTGGTTCCACCCCTGAGGGCGCACGCGATTTCGTGGTCCCCTCAAGAATGAACCCCGGCCAGTTCTACGCCCTGCCGCAAAGCCCGCAGACACTGAAGCAGTTGCTCATGGTCTCAGGCTTTGACCGTTATTTCCAGATAGCCAAGTGCTTCCGCGACGAGGACCTGCGCGCCGACCGCCAGCCGGAGTTCACCCAGATAGACTGCGAGATGTCGTTCGTAGAACAGGAGGACATCCTTGAGGTCTTTGAGTCGCTGGCACGCCACCTGTTCAAGGAGGTGCGCGGCATAGAGCTGCCGCCATTGCATCGAATGACATGGCACGAGGCCATGCGCCGCTTCGGCAGCGACAAGCCCGACCTCCGCTTCGGCATGGAATTCGTAGAACTGATGGGCCAGCTGAAGGGCACCGGCACATTCCCAGTGTTCAACGAGGCTGAATACATCGGCGGCATCTGCGTGCCCGGCTGTGCCGACTATACCCGTAAGCAGCTGGACCAGCTGACGGACTTTGTAAAGCGTCCGCAGGTTGGTGCCAAGGGCCTGGTATACATAAAGTTCAATGCCGACGGCACGGTGAAGTCCTCAATCGATAAGTTCTATGCCCCGGAAGTGTGGCAGCAGGTGAAAGAGGCCATGGGCGCCAAGGACGGCGACTTGGTACTCATACTG
>JAFTAR010000082.1 GCA_017455495.1 Prevotella sp. | reverse complement strand
GTGGCCGCCGACGTGACGCTGGTGGATACCGTACTCATGCCTGCTGCGAATATGCTGGCAATGAGCAGGCCGCGCAGACCTATCGGCAGGCCGTTTACGATGAAGTAGGGGAACACATAGTCGGGCTTGGCCTGAATATCTGCAGGCAAGGGAGCCACACCGGCCTCATAATAGGAGTAGAGCGCCGACCCGATGAGGAAGAAGAGTGCCGACACGGGGATGAACAGGTAGCCCCCAAAGAGTGCCGAGAACTTAGCGTCCTTGTCGGTCTTGGCAGCATGGTAGCGCTGTACGTAGTTCTGGTCGATGCCGTAGTTCTGCAGGTTGATGAACACGCCGTAGATGAGGCATACCCAGAAAGTAGATGTAGTAAGGTCGGAGGTGAATGCGCCCAGCGAGAACTTGTTGCCCTCTGGCGAGTTGGCGGCCAGCTGGAATGTCTGCATCGGCCCTTCGGGCATGGAGAACATCAGTATGGCCAGGCAGAGCACGGCACCGCCTATCAGGATGATGCCCTGTATGGCATCGGCCCAGATTACGGCTTTCAGTCCGCCCAGCATGCTGTAGAGGATGATGGCTATGCTTGTGGCCACGATTACCGTCACCATGTCCCAGCCCATAAGTATGTGCATGGGCATGGCCAGCAGGTAGAGGATGCTGCCCATGCGGGCTATCTGCGTCAGCAGGTAGCAGGCCGAGGCGTAGAAGCGGGCCCAGCGCCCGAACTTCTCCTCCAGGAACGAGTAGGCCGACACGCTGCCGCCGTGCCTATAGAACGGCACGAAGTACTTGGCGGCGAAATAGCTGGCCACGGGTATGCTCAGCGAGAACACGAAGGCGTTCCAGTTTGAGGCGAAGGCCTTGCCGGGGTAGCCTATGTACGAAATGCTGCTCACGTAGGTGGCGAAGATGCTCATGCCCACCACCCAGCCGGGCAGCGAGTGGCCCGCCTTGGTGAACTCTTCCGCCGAGCTGCCTTTCCTGTAGAACGAGCACCCGAAGAGCACCACGCCCAGCGTGAACACGGTGAAGATGATGATGTCTATGGTGTTCATAGCTAACTTAAGCCCCCTAAGTTAGGGGGTTGGGGGTCTGAACAAGAGTGAGTTTTCCGTTCTCAATGGGCAGCAATGCCAGTGCTTCTCTGATTTTCTGCTTTTCAGGCTCGTTGAACTTATAGAACGGGGAGGCCACGAAGTCGTCGTTGATGATGCCAAGGAGCGAGAGGGCGTACTTCAGGCCCTTCAGGTAGCTGCTGCCGTGCTTGCCTACGGTATAAATAGATGTGGAAATCTGCATGATGTACTGCTGCAGCTGGCGCACCCGTGGCAGGTCGCCCTTGCGGGCTGCGTCGTACATGCCCACGTAAAGCTCAGGGAACATGTTGGCACCGCCGTTGATGCCGCCATGTGCACCCAGTAGCACAAGCTCGCCTGTAATCTCCTCCGGTCCGCAGAGCATGGCGAAGTCAGGGCGCTGGCGCATCTTGTACATCACCGACTGGAAGTAGACGGCGTTGGCGCTTGAGTCCTTGAAGCCCACCACCTGCGGCAGCTGTCCGAGGCGCTGCACGGTGTGGGGGGCAAAGCTCACCTTCACGTGCGAGGGCATGTTATAGAGGTAGACGGGCAACGGCAGCTGGGGCACCAGCTCCTCGTAGAACTGTGCCAGTTCTGGCTGGCCAGTGGCGAAGTAGTAGGGCGGGGCAGAGACCACGCCGTCGGCACCGTTGTCGGCAGCCACTTTGGCCAGGTGTATGCTCTCCACGATGCTGGTGTCGGTGACGCACACCAGCAGCGGCAGGCGACCGCGGTTTATGCGGGCCGACTGCACTATCATCTCCTTGCGCACGGCATAGCTAAGGCTCTGCTCCTCGCCGGTGGTGCCAAGGATGAACAGGCCGTGCACACCGCCGGCTATCAGGTGTTCTATAAGCCGCTCAAGGCTCTCAACGTCAAGCGTCTCGTTGTCTTTCAAAGGGGTCACAAGCGGCGGGATGATGCCGCACAAGGGGGCGTTTTTTCTTGATTCCATAGTCAGTTGGTGGTTTATTTTACGGTTTTTCCATGCAAAGTTACAAAATAAATTGGATTCAAGCGGCAGGAAGTAGAAAATAATTTGTACCTTTGCACGCAAATTGTTAATAAAGGCGATGCTCATCCAGAAATACCTCACCACCTTTGGCCGCTACCTCATGCTCATGGGGCGCACCTTCAGCATGCCCGAGCGCTTGCGCATGTTCTGGAAGCAGTATGTGAAGGAGATGGCTCAGCTGGGCATCAACTCCATAGGCATAGTGCTGCTCATCTCGTTCTTTATCGGTGCCGTAATCTGCATACAGATGAAGATGAACATAGAGAGCCCGTGGATGCCGCGCTGGGTGGCTGGCTACACCACCCGCGAGATTATGCTCCTTGAGTTCTCAAGCAGCATAATGTGTCTCATCCTGGCGGGAAAGGTGGGTTCGAACATTGCCTCCGAGCTGGGCACCATGCGGGTGACACAGCAGATTGACGCCCTTGACATCATGGGCGTGAACTCGGCCTGCTACCTCATACTGCCCAAGATTCTGGGCCTGCTCACCATCATGCCCATCCTTGTCATCTTTTCCAGTGCCATGGGCATACTCGGAGCCTACGGCACGGCCTACATAGGCCACATCATGCCGCCCGACGACCTCACCGTTGGCCTGCAGCACGACTTCGTGCCGTGGTTCCTGTGGATGAGCATCATCAAGAGCCAGTTCTTTGCCTTCATCATCAGCTCCGTTCCCGCTTACTTCGGCTACACCGTTGAGGGTGGCAGCGTCAATGTGGGCAAGGCCTCTACCAATGCCGTGGTGAGCAGCAGCGTGTTGATACTCTTCAGCGACGTGTTCCTCACGCAGCTGTTGTCCTAAACCATTGTCTTTTTCGTGAAAGCCATAGACCGCGACATACTGCGTCTGGCCCTGCCCAGCATAGTGTCGAACATCACCGTGCCGCTGCTGGGGCTGTGCGATGTCACCATCATGGGCCATGTGGGCGGCGCTGAGAGCATTGGGGCCATTGCCGTTGGCTCCATGATATTCAACGTGATGTACTGGCTGTTCGTGTTCCTTAGGATGAGCACCGGCGGACTCACCGCCCAGGCCTTCGGCGCAGGCAACCAGCCGCAGTGCCGGGCCGTGCTGAGCCGCTCGCTTTCGATGGCCTTGTCGTTTGGCGCTGCCATAGTAGTGCTGCAGGTGCCGTTGCAGTGGCTGACGTTCTGGCTGATGCAGCCCACGGAGAATGTCGCCGCGCTCTGCACACATTATTATTATATATGTATATGGGGTGCTCCGGCCGTGCTGGGCATGTATGCCGTTACGGGCTGGCTCATCGGCATGCAGGACACGCGCCGCCCCATGCTCATAGCCATAGTGCAGAACGTGGTAAACATAGCCCTCTCTCTGCTCCTCGTCGTCTGCTTCCACTTAGGCATAGTGGGTGTTGCCATTGGCACCCTTGTGGCCCAGTGGGTTGGTTTCGCCGTAGGCATAATCTGCGTCATAACCAAGTACTACCAAGCCAGCAAGTCTAACTACTCCCCTCCCTATAAGGGAGGGGTAGGGGGTGGGTCTGGTGGGTCTGCTGGGTCCGGTGGTTCTGTTGAGATCATCTTCTTCCTCCGCACACTTTGCCTTGTCAGCGTCAACCTCTACTTCACCTCTGCCGGAGCGTCGCAGGGCGCACTTGTCCTTGCCGCCAACACGCTGCTCATGCAGTTCTTCATGCTCTTCAGCTATATCATGGACGGCTTTGCCAATGCAGGTGAAGCCTTGGCCGGTCGTTTCCTTGGTGCTCAAAATAGTGTGATGCTCAAAGTCACGGTGCGCCGCCTGTTTGGCTGGGCACTGCTTGTGACAGCCCTCTTCACAGCGGTCTACGCCCTTGGCGGCCCCATGCTGCTTACGCTGCTCACTGATGACAACAGCGTAATAGCTACAGCCTTAGACTACCTGCCGTGGGCCGTGCTCGTGCCTCTATGTGGCATGGCAGCCTTCGTTTGGGACGGCATCTTTACCGGAGTCACCCGCCCCAAAGGTATGCTCGCTGCCTGTTTCCTGGCTGCCGTCGTCTTCTTTGCCCTTTGGTTTCTCCTCTCTCCTCACCTGTCAAACCATGCCTTGTGGGTTGCCCTGCTCTCATTCCTCGCAGTGAGGGGAGTTGTCCAAACCATAGTCTGGCACAGTATTTATACCGCATGCCTTTTCCACCCCTAAGCATGCCTCCTTTGCGACAGCGACTCAACGGTAGTTAGGCTACAGTGCAGCTATCTCCTCTGTTGTCAGTCCGGTAATATCTGCAATATCCTCTATAGCATATCCTTTGGCTTTCATTTTGCGGGCGTTGTCACGGTTTTTCTTGTCAGCACCGATAGCCTCACCCTCTGCACGACCTTCTGCACGACCTTCCGCACGGCCTTCCGCACGGCCTTCCGCACGACCTTCAGCACGTCCCTTGTCTACAGCAGTCTTCATCGTGCTGAAATAGTCCCAGTAGTTCTTGACGCTGGCTTCATACTCGCGGCGTTCCTCCTGGGTGTACTTTGCTATCTCTGCCTGCTGGAACAGCTTCTCAAATACACGGTCCTGAAGTGCCTTTGGACGCTCCAGCAGACGGGAGAGGTTGCGTAGGACGAACATCCACTTGTCGAACATCGTCACCAGCTCATCCTCGTGCTTGTTAAACTTGGGCATCTCCAAATACAGGAAGGTCAGCTTGTTATAGAAGATGTGATTGTCCTCCACGTCCTTAAGCTTCACCTCATGGAAGAAACTGTCGGCAGGATATTCTTCTTCAGGGAATTTGAAGTTCAGCACGCCCACGGTGTACACATCCTCAAGTCGGTAGTTCCATTTCTGCCCCTTAGGAGCCTGCTCACGTATCGCAAACGTGGAGTAGTAAAGGCTGCGGTCCTTGAAGTACTCCTGCTCAGCTTTCTGCATTTCTACAATGATGCGACCGCCGTCGGCAGTCTGGCAGTAGACATCAAACACGGCACGGCGGTCGCCATAGCCGTCCCCCAGATGCTCGCTGTTGAGGTACTGCACGTCGGTTATGCCTAAGCTGCTGGTGCCGGGCAACGCGTTGAGGAAACTTATAAGCAAGTCCTTGTTCATCTCTGTACCGAAAAGCTTCTTGAAGCCGAAGTCGGTATAGGGGTTTATGTAGCGTTCCTGAACTATTTCCAGCTTTTCAGATTCTTTTATATTATCCTTATCTTCCATTGTCAAGTTTCATTCTGGTTAGCTATGGCGGCAAAGTTACGAACAATTTCTTAACCAGCAAAGAAAAAAGAGGGAAAAGTACGCATTTTTCCATTATTACCTGCACTACCTGCACTACTTGCACCTGTTGCACCTGTTGCATCTCTTGCACCTCTTGCACCTCTTGCACCTCTTGCACCTGAGCCTTGTCTGGTTCCTATAGTTTCATGGGGAGCCTCCGCAGCATCATGGGGAGCCTCCGCATAATCATGGGGAGCTTCCCCAGCATCGCAGGGAGGCTCCCCATGTCAACACTTATATGCATCAGGTGCAAGTAGTGCAATATAAAAAGTTGTTTACAATAGGCGTTAGGTGCAAGAGGTGCAAGAGGTGCAACATACCAATGAATTATCTCCCCAAAACTTTTCACCCAACTTTTTTCATGATTTTTCTTTGGCAATAAGAAAATAATGTTTATCTTTGCAGATATGAAAAAAGAAATTGGAAAATGGTTTATGGATATTGCCAAATATATAGCTACAGCAGTACTGCTAACGCAAATATTTGGAGGGTTATCTGATTCACCATATATCATAGTTTATGCACTAATAAGTGTGTTAGCCATTTTTGCGATAGGTGTATCTATCTTGCATGGTAACGATATGGATCAAAAAAGAAGAGAAAGAAATAGAAACAAAAATAAGAAAGGATTAAAGTAATGAATGGAGCAATAGCAACTTTAACACTTCTCAATGTCATGGCCATTGTCTGCTGGCTTTACTTCCACTTCACTGGCAGAAAGCGGAGTGAGGTCTAATCAAGGAGTATACTCCCACACATGAGATTGTTGATGGGCAATCGGGGCCTACTACAGACCCAAGGGGTTATTATGTAGAAGTGCGCGGAAATGAATGAAAAACTGCCCTTGCCTATTCGCAAAGAATGGGCAAGGGCAGTGTGGTAATTGAAAACTATTTCTACCTGCTGGTGGGCACGGAGAAAGACCTGTTCTGTGAGCTGATGCGCTCGTTGCCCTGTGCCACTCCCACGCGAACCTCTATCTGTCCGCGGCGCAGGCCACGGTCGGCCTGAAGGGTGGCGGTGTATCTGATGGCCTGGTGGGGGGCGATGCTCTCCACACGCAGGTTGGGCGAGATGTGTATGTGGCGGTTGCCAGTCATCTCCTCTACTAAGGGGAACACATCGTAGACTGGCTGTGACGACGTGTTCATAATCTCGAAGACCACCTGACAGGTCTCGCCGCGGGTGAGCACACCGTCTTGCTGCGACTCATAGATGCCTGCGCTGCGCACCACGAGGGCCGGTCCCTGCATGCGTGGCGCGGCCTGAGTGGCGGGTGATGCCTGAGTGGCAGGTGTTGACGGGCTGTAGGGCGTGCCCGGTTCGAAGGTTATGCGGTCGTCGCCCTGCATCTGGGGGTCGAAACCGCTCTGGTCGGCAGCCGTGGGGTCGTAGGTCCCCTGCTGAGCGGACTGTCCGCCATAGTAGTAGTCATCGTCGTAGCCACCTGCCTGCTGCTGTTGCTGCTGTGCCCTGGCGCGGCGCTGGCGCGCATTGTCGCGGGCTGCCCTGGCGCGCCCCTCCTGTGCACGGTCGTGGGAAGAGCCAATGGCAGCACCGGCGGCAGCACCTCCTATGGTGCCGATGATGGAACCCACCTCGTGGCCTCGCCACCCGCCCACCAGGCCTCCTATGGCTGAGCCTAAAACATCGCCGAACATGCTGCCAGTGTATGCTCCCATGGTCTCGCTTGGCCCGCCGCAGCTGCTGACAAGGAGTGCTGAGCTGAGTAATATGACAATAGCTTTCTTCATAGTCTTGCCCTTTCTTCGCTTTGATAGTTTAACTGGTGCAAAGGTAGCTGTTTTCCGTGAAAGAGAATGTAGGGAAATCCCTAAAAATGTGTAGGGATAACTCTTTTTTTGCCACAAAACCATCTCTGATAGTTTCTTTTTTATTACTTTTGCAGGGTCAAAGTTTGTCAAGCAGGATGAATACCAAGAAATGGCAGCTTACTGCCACCAATGCCGTGCTCCACTTCCTCGTGGACGGAGTATGCGTGTGCTGTCTGTATATGCTGAGCGATGTGTTCAGCGTTAGCAGCCTGATTGGTGTGTTCATGACCTACAATGTGCTGGCCTTCCTCACACAGCCGCTCACCGGCATGCTTGCCGACCGCTTTTTCCCCCGCCATGCCGTTCTTCTTGGGCTGTCGGCTGCCTTGCTGTCGGCCGGTGTGGCCTGTGCCTCCGCTTTTGTCTGGGCTGGCAGCGGCGCGCTGTGGCAGCTGATAGTGGTGGCGGTGCTGACAGGTTTGGGCAACTCTCTGTTCCATGTTTGGGGAGGCAAGCTCACCGCTGTTGCCACCGGAAATGATGCCCGTGCTCTTGGCACCTTTGTCTCTACTGGTGCCCTCGGCCTTGCCGTGGGAGTGCTGCTGCACTCCTGGTGGCTGCTCTATGCCATGCTGGCAGCAATAGTGGTGATAAGTGTGAAGATAATGATTCTGCCTCCGCGGCACAGGGACGGCACGTCGCATTCTGTGGCACTATGCGGTGCAACATGGATGACGTGGGTAGTGGTGCTGCTGCTCATGGGCCTTGTCATGCTGCGCTCCATGGTGGGCGAGGTGTTCTCTGCCGATATAGTGCGCGGCTCGCTTACGGTGCTCGTGATAGGTGCCGTGGCTATGGCTGGCAAGATGATGGGCGGATGGCTTGTGCGCTGGATGGGAATAGTGGCAGCCTTTGCGCTGGTCGTCGTGGCCGTAGTGGTGCTGCTGCTCTTCCGCAGCGGCGGACAAGGGGTGCTATGGGCTGGTTTGCTGGCCGTGAACCTCACGATGGCCATGACGCTCTACCTTGCCAATGCCGCCATGCCCGGTCGCGAGGGCCTGGCCTTCGGTCTGCTGGCCGCCACGCTGATGCCCGGCTACATGCTGGCACAGTTTGGCACCACAGCCTCTGAGGCCATGCCCGGCATACTGCTTACTCTTGTGCCCACCATAGTGCTTGAGCTGTTAGTGCTGTGGCTGCTGAGGGAGAAGCGGGCCGACGTGCTGTGGGCGGCAGTGGTGGTGAACATGCTCACCAACATACCGCTGAACCTCTACGTGACCTATGTCAGCGGCAGCTTTGGCACCATCCTGACGGCCGAACTGCTGATAGTGGTGGTGGAGGCCCTATGGTATATGTACTTCGTGCGCAGTGTGCGCACGGCTTTTATCTACAGCGTGCTGGCAAACGGCGTGAGCTACTTCACCGGCCTGCTCGTCCAGATGCTATACTTATATATAATGTAACAATAATATATATATTAATCTATGCTGAACTTACTGTTAGACATCGCTCCACTGCCTCGCAACCACCACGAGGTCCACGAGGTGATTCGCGAGATTCCGCGTGTGGTCACCGATACTATTGACACCGTTGTAGCCCCTGTGCAGCAGACTGCCGACCCCGTGTCGCCCGGCGGCGGCAGCATCGGCCTCATCATCGGCGCCATAGCAGCAGCCCTGATAGCCCTGGGCATCTGCATCTTCATGGTGCGCAACCAGCGCGGCCGCTTGGGCGTGGTGCAGTCATAGTCTTATTCGGCGAGCCTTGCCTGCCTTCACCTTTACTGTTTTTGCGGCAGAACCGTAAAGCACAGTGAGGGTGCCGCTTTTCTGTGGCCTGATAGTTGCCGAGGCAAGGCGGCCTCCAGTCCATTCCAGGTCAACCTCATAGCCGCCACGGGCACGGAGCCCTGTCACCCTGCCGCTGCTCCACTGCTGTGGCAGGGCGGGCAGCAACTCTATGACATATTTGCCGCTTGCAGGGTCAACACGGCTCTGCAGCAGCATCTCGCAGATGCCTGCCGTGCCGCCGAAGTTGCCGTCAATCTGGAAGGGTGGGTGGGCATCGATGTGGTTGGGATAGGTGCCGCCTCCCGGCCTTCGGCGGTCGGCACCCTGATACTTGTCGGGGCTTACGTAGGTGAGCAGCTTCTGCAGGATGTGGAAAGCCTGGTCGGCCTTGTGCAGACGTGCCCAGAGGTTTATCCTCCAGCCGGTGCTCCAGCCTGTTGTTCTGTCGCCCTTCTGGATGAGAGTCTGCTCGCAGGCGTTCATCAGTGTGTCTGAACTATTAATGTGGTGCCCGGGATAGAGGCCAATGAGGTGGCTCTGGTGGCGGTGGTGAGGGTCATAGTCGGCCCAGTCGTGATACCACTCGTTGAGGTCGCCGTCACGGCCAATGGTGTAAGGGTGCAGGCGGGGCAGGGCTTCCGCTATCTGGGTCACGGCGGGCGAAGCGTCGTGCATGAGGGCGGCGGCCTGGAGCGTATTTATGAACAGCTCGCGGATGATGGCCAGGTCGGCCGTGCCGCCGTAGCAAGTCATGCCGTGGTAGCCCTGTGTGGTAACGTACTCGTTCTCAGGCGATGTGCTCGGTGCCGTGATTAGCTCGGCGGGGTTGTTGGGGTTCTCCACCAGCCAGTCAAGGCAGAATTCTGCCGCTCCCTTCATCAGCGGGTAGGCCACCTGGCGCAGGTAGTCCTCGTCCTGAGTGAACAGATACTTCTCCCAAAGCGTCTCAACCAACCATGCTCCTCCCATGGCCCAGTTGGCCCACTCCGGCTTCTCGTTCTTTTCGCCCACGGGGTTTGCCATGGCCCAGATGTCGCTGTTGTGGCCTGCCGACCATCCGCGGGCTATGGCGTAGTAGTTTTGCGACGTGTAGCGTCCGTTGGCAGCCAGCTCGGCAATAAAGCCGTCGAGCGGCATGGCCATCTCTGCCAGGTTGCAGTTGAAGGCCGGCCAGTAGTTTTCCTCCAGGTTGATGTTGATGGTGTAGTTGCCGCGCCACGGTGCCCAGAGGTGCGGGTTCCACAGGCCCTGCAGGTTGGCCGGCACGCTGGGTGTCCTTGACGAGCTGATGAGCAGGTAGCGGCCATACTGGAAGTAGAGCGTCTCAAGGTAGCGGCACTCTTCCTGCGAGGCAGTATTGTCGGTATACGCCTTGAGCAGGCTGTCGGTGGTGATGGCGGGAACGGCATTGCCCTGGCCGAGGTTCATGTTCACTCGTGAGAAGAACTGGCGGTAGTCGGCCACATGGCGCTGCCGCACCTCGTTGTAAGAAATGTTGCGCGTGTGCCAGGCGCGGTTGTTGGCCTGCTCTATGTAGGGTGCCCCGTTGACTACGGGGTGCTGCCTGGCACCGTTGAAGCTCGTGGCGTTCACAATCCAGAGCGTAGCCTCGTTGGCCGCGGTGAGACAGAGCGAGGTGTCGGTGGCAGAGAGCTGTCCGCCGCTATGGTCAACTCGCATTATGGTGCAGAAGTGTATGGTGTTCTGCTCGTCGTCGGTGGCGTGGCCCGTCATGGTGATCTGTCCCTGCCGTGCCCTCACACTTGAGGGTAAGAGCGAGGAGAGACTCAGCTCCATGGTGAGCATGCCCGGTTGAGATGCCGTGAAGTGTATGGCAATGAGGCTGTCGGGGGCCGAGGCTAAGTATTCCCTGGTGTATGTCACCCCGTCATGGCTGTAGCTTACGGTGGCTATGGCCGAGTCTAAGCTAAGGCTGCGGCGGTAGCCGTCCACGTGCTGCTGCGGCATGGCGATGTGCAGGGTGCCCAAAGGCTGGTAGTGGCTGGAGTTATGGCCCTGCACATGCAGCTGCAGGGAGTCGGCCAGGGCGTAGTCCTCGTTGAACAGTGCCTGGCGAATGAGTGGAATCCACTGTGAGGCTCCGGCATCTTCTGTGCGGTCAACGGGCGAGCCTGTCCATAGCGTTATATCGTTCAGCTGCACCATGTCGTTGGCAGGGTCGCCATAGACCAAAGCTCCGAGGCGGCCGTTGCCAAGCGGCAGGCTCTGCTCGAAGAATGTGGCCGGAGTGTCGTAGGCAAGCCTCATGGGCTGCTGTTGTGCCAACGTGGCAACGGCGGTAGCAGTAAGGGCAAGCAACGTGATAAGTATCTTCATGATTGTAATATATTATAGTTGTAGGAGGTGGAAACTGCCTCCCGCCATGGCCTTTACAACGCCCTTCATCTCTAATTGGAACATAATGGCGGTGAGCTGGCCGATGGGGATGTTGGTGCCCACGGCAATGGCAGCAAGCATGTTGTCGCCGTGGGATGACAGGAAGTCGGCCACGCTCTGTTCCTCGGCTGTGAGGTCTGGAAACAGGCTGCGGTCTATGCCTTGCCGCTCGGCTTTCTTCCTTACAGCGGCAGTGTGCCAGCCCATCAGCGTAGCAAAGTCGTCGGCTGAAGTGATGAGAGCGGCACTGTTGTCGCGGATAAGGCTGTTGCACCCCTCGCTGGCCTTTGCCCCTACGGCACCGGGGAAAGCAAAGACGGAGCGGTTGTAGTCCTGGGCTATGCGGGCTGTGATTAGGCTGCCGCCCTTTGCTGCCGACTCTACGACGATGGTGGCATCGCTGATACCAGCCACAATGCGGTTGCGCCTCACGAAGTTGCCCTTGTCCAAATTGGTCTCCGACATATACTCCGTGAGCAGTCCGCCCTGGCGGGTCATTTGAGATGCCGTGTCGCGATGGCTCTGGGGGTATATCTTGTCAAGGCCGTGGGCCAGCACCCCAACAGTGTCCAGGCCGCACTGCAGGGCATGGCGGTGGGAGCAGATGTCTATGCCGTAGGCCAGGCCGCTCACCACGAGCACCTGAGGGCACAGCTCCTGCAGACGGGTGATGAAGGAACGGGTGAGGTCCTGCCCGTAGGCAGTGCACCGCCTCGTGCCCACCATGCTTATTATGTGGCTCTGGTTGAGGTCGGAAGTGCCCTTATAGTAGAGCACCAAGGGCGCATCGGGGCACTCCCTGAGGCGGGCAGGGTAGTAGGGGCTGTTCATGACAAGCACCTGGATGCCGTAGCGCTCGGCAAACTGCATCTCGGCCTCGGCGCGATGCAGCGCATCGTCCCAGTTCCTTATGGCCTCCTCTAACCGGGACGAACACTCAGGCAGCACACTGGCCATGTCAAGGCGGTGCTCATAGACAGCAGTGGCACTGCCCAGCTCGCGATACAGGTGGAGGGCAGTATTAAGGCTGATGCCCGCAAGGCGGGTAAGGGCACTGGCGTAGAGAACTTCTTGCTGGTTCATTGGTTGCTGATGAATTGGCTGAAGGCACGGTCGTAGTCCTCGCTTGAGGCAAGGCGGCCGTTGACAAGGCACACAAGTTCTATGCGTCCGCGGAAACAGAGCTGGCTGTCGGCGGCGCGGTATATGTCCTGATAGAACACGTACTTTATACCTTCCTTTTCAAGCCTGAGGCACGAGCGGAACTCGTCGTCGGGCCGTAGCGGACTCTTATACTGCAGCTGCATGCGGGCCACCACGGCATCAACGCCCTTGCGGTGCATCTCGGCAAAGCTAAGTCCGCACTGCTTCAGGAAGAGGTGGCGCGTGTGCTCGCAGTAGTGTATGTACTGTGCGTTGTTTACTATGCCCTCTATGTCGCACTCATAGTCGCGAACCTGCATGAGGGCCTCAAAGTGGTATTTCTCAGTTCTCATTTTCTCTTTCTTTTATTATCTCATTTAGGGGGCTTGAGCGTCGCAGGTACTCGTACCCGAAGCGGCATCGCAGGCATTCGCGACGGTCGCAGTATTCCTTCTTCAGCTGTATCAGGGCCTGCGAGTCGGCAGCGCTGTTGACGGTTAGCCCGCATTCCTGCCACATGGTGGTGATGTGGTTCTTCTCGGCTTTTATCTGCTCCAACAGGTCGAAGGCTCTGTCGCACAGCTCTTCCTTCTGCCTGTGCCTCCCGACGGCGAAGAGCATGGGTATGGCGGTATTGATGATAAGCAGCAGGATGGAACTCTCAGACAGCTGCTTGGCGTTCTTCTTGCTCTCTGAGCCAAAGGTGTAGTGGGTCTCCCAATAGGGCGTTACGTGAGTGCTGAACAGTTTGCTGAGGTCATCCAAGGTCTTGCACTCCAGCAGGGCGCTGAGACCTGTGCGGCGCTCATGGTAGAGCGTCGCCATCTGTGCTATCCTTATGTGGGGGAAATTCTGCGGACGGAGCCTGAGGAAGCGCCACAAAGTGCTGTCCATGGGCTTAATGGAAAACTTATGGGCCAGGTACTTGTATTCAGTGGCAAGGCGGTTGAAATAGTCGTCGGCCTGGGCATCCTGCCTGTGGCGGGGCGTCATGGCCTGCAGGGAGAGCAGCCCGGCCTGGCCCATGAAGATGGCCTCAACCTGGAACAGGTCATCGCGGTGCTTGCCCACGGCCTGCAGCGGTATGGCGCGGGCCCACTCTTCGAAGGCCTCGCCGTTGATGCCGAAGCCGAAGTTGCGGGCCAGCGTCTGGAAGTAGGCATCCTCCCACGAGCCGTTGCTCTGCTGTGCCCGCTGGCTTATAGCCTCCGTCTTCTGCTCTAACCGTTCTGTCTGCAGCGCCGCCATCCAAGAGTGTATGAGCAGCGGCGGCAGGGTGGGGATGACTTTGTAGCAGGGAGGGTAGTGGTCGGTGCTGAGGAGCTTGCGGTAGTGTATTTCCACTTCCTTGGGCACCTGGAGCACAGCCTGGGGCAGGTAGCGGCCGTCCTCAGTGAGCACGTCGCAGTCGGCAATGCCGGTTACGTGGAGTACTACATTATTATAATGTGCATCATGGTCATGGCCATGCAGATACCAGTCGGCAGAGCGCTGGTGAAGCTCCACATTGCCCACCCACAGCGTGCCGCCAATGCGCACCTTGGCGTTGAAGAAGTCGGGGCCGGAATTGCGGTTGTGGAGGCCGGGGTCTATCACGTCCACCTCACTGCCGTCGGTAGTTTGCAGCCCTTCCAAGGGCAGCAGCTTGTGCTTCCAGGCGTAGTGCAGCAGTTCTTCCATTGCGATGATGATGACATTGAAAGGTTTAGAAGTTGCAAATTTACTAAAAGTTTTCTTACAGAATGAATATTTTTCATAAAAAAATTGGCCGATTAAAGGAAAAGCAGTAATTTTGCACACGCTAACATCGGTGTGCAATGTCGCTTTCCGGCCTTGGAGCGGTGTAAGCAGGAATTAAAACGCGGAAAGAGAGATGTCAATATCAAAGACTCGGCAGTTGCTTGTAGATGTGGCGCGGCAACTGTTTGCCAAGAACGGCTTGGAGAAGACCACGATGAACGACGTAGCACTGGCTTCGGGCAAGGGGCGCCGCACGCTGTACAAATATTTCAAGTCGAAGGACGACATCTACTATGCAGTCATTGAGACAGAGTTGGAGCGCCTCTCCGACAAGCTTGACGAGGTGGCTGCCCGCAAAATCAGTCCTCACGAGAAGGTTATTGAGCTGATCTACACCCACCTTAACATGATTCGCGAGACAGTGGTGCGCAACGGCAACCTGCGTGCAGAGTTCTTTCGTAACATCTGGATGGTGGAGAAGGTGCGCAAGCATTTCGACCTGGCAGAGGTGGAGCTTTTCCGCAAGGTGTTTGCCGAGGGAAAAGAGGAAGGCGACTTTGACATAGAGAACGTGAACCTGGTGGCCGACATTACACATTATTGTATTAAAGGACTTGAGGTGCCCTACATCTACGGCCGCATTGCACACGGCATGAAGGAAGAGGACACCAAGCCGCAGGTGGCAAAATTCGTCTATGGCGCATTGGGCAAGAACAAGCTTTAGACATATTATCTGCTTAAGACAGAGTAACAAAATTACATATTAATATTATGGGATTATTAACTGGAAATAGGGCGGTAATGCTCGAAAACCCGTATATACAGGGCTTTTCCTTAGTTTCTCCCATGTTCCCAACTCCCCAAAATCAGGCAATTTAAGGCGTAAAAAGGTGCTTTAAGGTACAAAATTCAGCAAATTTTCAGCAAACGACTAT
>JAFTAR010000081.1 GCA_017455495.1 Prevotella sp. | reverse complement strand
TAATCAATATATATTACAGACTCTGTAGAAAAAGAACGGCTGGTTAGAGATACCATGCAGTTATGCACGTAAGCCCTTGATGCCTGAGTTAAGCGACTCTGCCGATGCATTGGTGACAAAGGTCTCGTAATAGCCCAGTAAATCCTCCTCTCTCTCCTTGATAGTCCTCATGAAGGTCTTCATAGCAGGCGATTTGCTTTTCTTCACATGGCCAAACCATACATGCAGTTTTTCCCTGACGGTTTCCTTGAGAGCGTTTCTCTCCTCCATAGCAGGCAGGCTGTCCTTGTACTCTGCCTTGTCTCTCTTGCTCCAGCACAGCTTTCGGAATTCCTCCTTGAGGTCAAACGCCTCCTTCAGTTCAGGAAACTCCTCGAAGAGGATATTCATCCGCTCCCATTGCTCGTCGCTCCATTTATCGGGACAAGTCCTGAGGGTGTAGAAGGAGCGTCTGAGAAAGTCCATCTTCGACTCACCGTTCCATTCCCGAACTTCGTTCGCCTACCCGTAGCCTTTCATCGTGCTGGGCTTGAAGTCTTTCTTCCGCCACTTTGGCTTGCAGCCCCGCTTCTTGCCTTGTGGCGCTTCGGATGCCTGGCCCTGTATGACTTCCTTTTCTTGACGCATTGCTCTACTTTCCTGTAATAGGCAGCAAACTTTGCGCTTGTGGCAATGAAAGCTGACCCCAGCAACTGGCGAAGCTATGCTGTGTATGAGGTCTCAAAACGGTTGCAATGCGACGTGATTGTGGCAGCAACATTCAACATCATGTATGATGAAGTGGCTGGCGATCAAGACGTGCAAATTGAAGTGGTT
This sequence comes from Prevotella sp., assembly GCA_017455495.1. Lineage (GTDB taxonomy): Bacteria > Bacteroidota > Bacteroidia > Bacteroidales > Bacteroidaceae > Prevotella. Next base: position 5,599 of record JAFTAR010000081.1, on the reverse strand, counting down.
GGCTATCCGGCATATTTTACCAACTGGCAGACGGCCACAACACAAGACTTGGAATGGATAAGATTGGAGAAAACCATCACAACGGCCGAAAGCGATAAAGTGGGGGCTGCGATAAGGGAACCTGCAACAAATTAAGCAGAGAAAGGGCAAAAGCATTGTAACTTCGTAATGCTTTTGCCCTTACAGTATACTTTAGTGTTTCTGCCCCTTCTGGCCGTAGTAGGCGTTGGGGCCGTGCTTGCGCATGTAGTGTTTCTCAACGAGGAGCGGATTCATCGTCGTGTTGGGGTTAACGGCGAACGAGACGAAGGCCATCTTGGCGCACTGCTCCATCACCTTGGCATTGTAGACGGCGTTGTCGGGCGATGTGCCCCACGAGAACGGGCCGTGGTTCTTCACCAGGACAGCGGGAGTGTGGTCAGGGTTGATCTTGCGGATGTTCAGAATCTCGTCCACGATGACGTTGCCCGTCTCCAGCTCATACTGTCCTTCCACCTCTTCGCGGGTCATGTCGCGGGTGCAGGGAATGTCCTTGTAGAAATAGTCGGCATGTGTGGTGCCGATGTTTGGAATGTCGCGGCCTGCCTGCGCGAAGGCCGTGGCGTAGGTGGAGTGAGTGTGCACCACGCCCTGGATGTTGGGGAATGCCTTGTAGAGCACCAAGTGGGTAGGCGTGTCGGAGGATGGGTTCAGCTCGCCCTCCACGACCTTGCCGGTCTCCAGGTCCACCACCACCATGTCCTCTGCCTTCATCTCGTCATAGCTCACGCCAGAGGGTTTTATCACTACGAGGCCTTTCTCACGGTCTATGCCAGAGACGTTGCCCCAGGTGAAGATTACCAGTCCCTGGCGCACCAGGTCAAGGGTGGCCTTGAATACTTTCTGTTTTAGTTCTTCTAACATGTTATAGCTTAAAGTTATCGTTATACATTATTTTATTAAAAGTGTAGAGGGCTGCACCGCGCTTCGACGACTTCTTGTCGATAAACTCTGTTTTCTCAATGAAGTCCATCTCTTTGATACGCTTGCGGAAGTTGCGCTTGTCAATTTCCTGTCCGCCCACAGCCTCGTAGAGCTTTTGCAGCTGTGTAAGTGTGAACAATTCCGGAAGCAGCCGGAAGCCTATGGGCTGTGTGCGCATCTTCTGTCTCATGCGGCGCAGCGACATCCTCACCATGTCGTTGTGGTCGGAGTAGAGCGTCGGCAGAGCGTCAATGTCAACCCATTCTGCATTGTGCTCCTTACGCAGCCGCTCGTCATAGTGATTCACATTTATAAGGGCATAGTAAGCTATTGAGATAACTCGCTCGCCGGGGTCTCTGTCAACAGCTCCGAAGGCTCCCACCTGTTGCATGTATAAGTCTTTCAGGCCTGTGAGTTCACACAGAGTGCGCTCAGCGCAGTCGTCAATGCTTTCACTGGCTCCCACGAAGCCACCGTAGAGGCTCCACTCACCGCGTCCGGGATCCATCTGGCGTCGGCCGATGAGCACCTTCAGCTTGCCTTCATCGAAGCCGAAGATAATAACATCGACCGACACCCAGACTTTTGCATGTTCGCTATAATAGCTCATAACTCTTTTTTATTACCAGAGCAAAGCGTAGAGCAGGAATGTTATGGCACAGATGCCGATGGTTCCGTATGTATAGCCACGATTGGTGCTGAAGAGGCTCAGGTCTATAGGCAGAGCCTTCGTGTCGCGCACCTTGTCCTTGGCGTTGCTGTAGAGCCACACGGCATTGCATCCCACCAGCACGCCGAAGAAGATAAATGCCTGGAAGCCTATGTCGTTCAGGTAGGCAGTCAGAGCTGTTGACTGTCCCATGACGACCACGATGGCGGCAAGCAGAATCATGGCAGCACCGGCACCGCCGAGTATCTTCGACCACTTGAGCATCTGCTGCTGGTCGGCTGTTGAAACCTCCTCTGCACTGACATACTTCTTGTCAAAGTAGCTCATTATGATGAAGAAGCTCACAAGGATGATGAAGATATATCCGGCACGGAACTGGAACGCCACTTCGGGGAAGCACACTTTGAAGAGCACGCCCATGGGTATTGTAAGGATGGCTGTCCAGACGGCTGCCTTGGCAGAGGCGCGCTTCCACAGCAGGCCAAGGCCGAAGACGGTGATAATGCCCGGATAGATGAAGCCGGAATACTCCTGGATATACTGGAAGGCCTGGTCAAGTCCGCCCAGCAGAGGCTTCACTGCCACGAGGGCAATAATGAGGGCTGTCACGGCCACAATGCGGCCCACCTTCACCAATTGCTTGTCGGGGGCGTTCTTGTTGATATACTTCTTGTAGATGTCCATCGTGAACAGTGTGGACGTGGAGTTGAACATCGAAGCCAGCGACGAGATGATGGCTGCCGTAAGGGCTGCAAACGACAGACCCTTGATGCCGGTAGGCGTGAAGTTGCGGATGAGCCAGGGGTAAGCCTCGTCACTCTTCTCAATGGTGCCCTGAAGGTTAAGATTGGAGAACAGATCAGGGTGCTTGAAGATATAGTAGGCGCAGATGCCGGGAAGCACAACGATGAACGGGATGAGTATCTTCAGGAAACCGGCAAAGACAAGGCCCTTTTTGGCTTCGTCCACATTCTTGGCAGCCAGGCCCTTCTGTATGATGTACTGGTTGAAGCCCCAGTAGCCCAGGTTTGTCAGCCACACACCGCCAACCACGGCAGCTATGCCGGGCACGTTGGCAAATGCACTGGGATTATGGCTTTCCTGAATAACAAGGTGGAAGTGCACGTCGTTAGCATTGGCTCCTGTGGTCATATCATTATATACCTGGCCCAGTGCTCCGAAGGCATCGGTGCCAAGGGCTACGCCCATCTCCTTCAGGGCCACGTAGGCAGTGACAAGACCGCCGCCCACGAGGAAGGTGACCTGCATGACATCGGTCCAGGCCACAGATGCCAGACCGCCATAGATGGAATATGTACCGGCAATGATGAAGAGGAAAAGGATTATTACCATGCGCATGCTTACCTCAAAGCCGAAAATGCTTATTGCCACACCGTTGAGACCCAGAATCTGCTCAATGGCCAATGCTCCGAGCCAAGCCACAGAGGTGAGGTTCACGAAGACATAGAGGAAGAGCCACAGCACCGAGAAGGCCAGGCCTACGCCGTCGTTATAGCGTTCGCGCAGGAACTGGGGAATGGTGAATATCTTGCGCTTCAGCATCACGGGCAACAGGAACTTGCCAATAACAACCAGTGTAACGGCGGCCATCACCTCGTAGGCGGCAATGGCAATTCCGTCAGCATAGCCGGTGCCTGACATTCCGATGAACTGCTCTGCTGAAATGTTGGCAGCTATGAGCGAGGCACCCACAGCCCACCACGTCAGGGTGTTGCCGGCCAGGAAGTAGTCGTTGGCACTCTTCTCCTTGCCGTCCTTTGAGCGGCTAAGGAACAGGCCAAGACCTACAAGGATGATCAGGTAAACTACTAATATGATAAAGTCAATGGTATGGAATCCTGACTGACTTATCGCTTGCGAAATACTATTCATAAAATTCTTGCTTTATATATCTTTATGATAAATAATTGGTTCGCTGTTATTTGACGGTGAAGCGATAGGCAGCATGACTGAAGTACTTCTCGCCCGGACGCAGCACTGGGCTGGCCCACTCGGGGTGGTTGGGGCTGTCTGGGAACTTCTGGCTCTCCAGGCAGATGCTGACATGCTGCGGATAGTGCTTGCCCAGCTTGCGCACTACGTTCTCCTCGCCGCCAACGCCCTGGAAGTTGCCGCTGTACACCTGCACGCCCGGCTCGTTGGTGAACATCTCCATGAAGATGCCCGTCTGGGGCGAGTAGAGGCTGGCACACACCTTTGTGTCGTCGCCATGCGTGTTCAGCACCCAGTTGTGGTCATATCCGTGGGCGTTCTGTATCTGGTAGTAGTCTGAATGGATGCTGTCTCCAACGGCATGGGGCGTGCGGAAGTCCATCGGCGTGCCCTCCACTGGCAGTATGGTGCCCGTGGGCATGTAGCTGTCGTCGCTCTCAGTAAACGAGTCGGCATTGACATATAGCACCTGATCGTAGCCTGGCTGCTCCAGGTTGCCGCTCAGGTTGTAGTAGTTATGGTTAGTCTGGTTGATGATGGTGGGCTTGTCGGTCTCTGCCTCCCAGGTTATGTCCAGCGTGTTGCCGTCCACTATCTTATAGGTGGTCGTAGCCGTTACGGTGCCGGGGAATCCGTTCTCGCCGTCCTGGGCAACGATGGTAAGGCGCAGCGTCTGGTCGTCCACCTGCTCTGCCTTGTACACCTGGTTCATCCAGCCCGTGTCGCCGCCGCCGTGCAGGCAGTGGTTGCGGTCGCCGGGATGAGTGTCGTTCTGCTTCAGCTGTATGGTGTCGCCGTCAAGCACGAAGCGGCCCAGGTTTATGCGGTTGGCATAGCGGCCCACGCTCGACCCGTAGTCGGTGGTCTTCTCCATGTACTGGGCAACATTGTCGAAGCCCAGCACTACGTCTACAAGCTGGTCGTTCTTGTCGGGCACCATCAGGCTTACAATGCGGCCGCCATAGTTGGTAATGCATACTTCCATGCCCTTGTCGCCCTTCAGGGTGTAGAGCTTCACTGTGTCGCTGCCCACGATAGTGTCAAACGCGGCCGGATTCAGCCCGGAGGCTGTAAACTGAGGACCCTCCTGTCCGCCAGCACACGATGCCAGGCCCAGCGCCACAGCGGTTCCCAGACCAAGCAGTGTTCCATTAAGTTTTTTCATAAAAAAGATTGGTTTTAATGTTGTGGTTTTAGTTGTTTAGCTATTTTGGGTGTAAAGTTACACATTATTTCCTGTGCACCCAAATAAATGCTTCGCTTTTTTCCCTATGTATATTTTTTTTAACAGACTTGTTTGTACCTTTGGATACCAAAATATGCATGCGCATGGTCAAGCAAAAGAAAATAATGAGTTTTTTTCTTTGCTTTTCGCTCACTTTTTCATACCTTTGCATCGTTAGAATATTATTAACCCTTAAAACTGCTATACTTTTTATGGAAAGAACTTGGAGATGGTTTGGTAAGAAGGACAAGATAACCCTTGCCATGCTAAGGCAGATTGGCGTGGAGGGCATAGTGACTGCTCTTCATGACGTGCCTTTAGGTCAGGTGTGGACTCGCGAGAAGATTCGCGACCTGCGTGAGTATATAGAGAGCTACGGCATGCGCTGGAGCGTGGTGGAGAGTCTGCCCGTTGTAGAGACAATAAAATACGGCGGTCCCGACCGCGACGAGCAGATAGAGGTTTACAAGGAGAGCCTGCGCAACCTTTCGGCCGAGGGCATCCACTGCATCTGCTATAACTTCATGCCTGTTCTCGACTGGGCACGTACAGACCTGTTCCACAACAATCCCAACGGTGCCACAAACCTCTACTTCAACTACGCAGAGTTTGCCTATTTCGACATCTATATACTGAAGCGCGAGGGTGCTCGCGAGGAATGGGCCAGCTTTAAGTTCCCTGAAGGCTGGGGCGAGGGCCGCAACGTGCTGCAGGAGTGCGACGAGCTGGCCAAGAACATGACTCCCGAGAAGGACCACAAGCTGGTGGAGAACATCGTCATCAAGACG
>JAFTAR010000080.1 GCA_017455495.1 Prevotella sp. | reverse complement strand
GTCCTCCCAGCGCGTGCCAATGTCGCCGCTCCATGTTGCCGTGCTGTAGCGCTGTTCGCCAGCAAAGCCGCTGCGGGTGAGCAGGAACACGCGAGGCTCATTGCGCTGGCCGTTCCACACGCTGCGCTGTCCGTTGTAGATAGCATCGGCATTGACGGTGCTGTAGGCATTGAAATACTCCGTTGAGGTGCCAAGGGCGGTGGGGCCGCACAGAGCTTTGCGATACCACATCGGGGTGCAGTCGCGCACATTGGGTTCGGAGGCATCCATCCACCAGGCGTCTATTCCGACGGCAAAACCGTCGGACACTCTATTATATTTTGAGTAGAGGTTCTCGTCCATCTGGCGCCAGAACATCCGGCGTGCCCCCTCATCGTAGGCATCATAGAAAGAGCCGCGGAAGCCGAGCCAGTCGTGTATGTCGTCCTGAATGGCCTGATGATACATCCAGCCGTTACGGTCCAGCTCGCGGTAGTTGTCAACGGTGTCGTAGAACTTCGGCCAGACACTAATCATGAACCGTCCGTGCATCTGGTGAACGCTGTCAAGCATGGCCTGCGGATTGGGATAGCGACTGGCCTCGAAGGTGTGGTTGCCCCAGGAGTCCAGCTGCCAGTAGTTCCAGTCCTGCACAATATTGTCGATGGGGATATGACGGCGGCGGAACTCTGCCAGGGTCTGCTCAATCTCTGCGCTTGACTTATAGCGTTCGCGGCTCTGCCAGAATCCCAGCGCCCACTTGGGGTAGAGCGAAGCGCGCCCTGTCAGTGTGCGGTATCCGCTTATCACCTGGTCCATGTTCTCACCGGCTATGAAGTAGTAGTCCATGTCGCGGGCCATCTCGCACCACACGCTGAGCCGCCCCCTCTCCTCTTCGCTTCGCGGCTCTGCCACGCGCAGTCCGCAGTAGCTCTCACCGCCGTCGGGCTGCCACTCTATTCGAAGCTGCACCTTGCGCCCGGCCTGTAGAGGAACATTAAACTTATAGGCATTGGGGTTCCAGGCTGTGCGCCACCGCTCTGCCACTACCTCCTGGCCGTCTATATATACCTTAATATATCCGGCATAGTAGAGAATGAACTGGTAGAGTTCTGTCTGTGGAGCCTCAATAAAACCCTCGTAGACCACGTTGGCCCCCTGAAGGTTGAAGCCCTGCGGCAGGTTCTTCAGTCCGCCGTTGTCAGTGCGGTTGGCAATCTCGCTGGTGGCAGGATAGGCATACTCATAGTATATGGAGTCCTCCTCGCGCACCAGTTGGCGGCCGTCTTTGTCTGTGTAGATACCTGTCAGGTGGCCCGGATTGCCATTGCGGTCAAACAGGTTGAAGGCACGGTTCAGCTGCAGGTAGTCGTGGGGGTTGCCAAAGCGGCAGTAGCTATAGGCATCCCAGAGAAGGCCGTAGTTCTTGTTTGACAGCACGAAGGGTATGCTCACCTTGGTGTTATACTGGAACAGGTCTTCGTTCCTGCCCTTCATGTTGAACTCCTCGCTCTGGTGCTGCCCCAAGCCGTAGAAAGCCTCGTCGGCAGGCGAGTCGAACACCATCTGCCACTGCAGTCCGTGGAGCATGTCGGGCGTTAGCTGTGAGCCGCCCTTGGAGCCAAGCTCGCGTTCAGGCACGGTGAAATTGCTGAACATCTTGCCCTGCTGTGCCTCGTTGAGCAGAAGCCGGCCGTTGGCATCATAGAATGTGATACGCCCCGTCTGCTTGCTCACCACAGCCTTCACCTGGCGGGCCGTAACCGATACGTTGTCACCCTCGTCGCTCACGCTGTAGGTGCTGGCAGCGGGAGCCGCCTGCGGCACTATCATAAGGCTGGGCCGCTTCTGCGGCAGCTCGCTCTCTGACGTTGCCCTGACGCGGATAATGTGGTCGTTCATCACTTCGAGACACACCACCCGTGCCTGACCGCCGTCAGGACGTATTATCACGCGGTTCCCCTCGGTCTGGACTTCGGCAGCAGTAGAAGTGAGGGCTGCTCCAAGCCATACCAAAGCTGAAAAAAGAAGTTTCGTTCTCATACTTGTTTGCTTCACTTTGCTCTTAGTCTTCAACGATACTTAAAGTCCAAGTGCAAAACACTATGCACGCCCCAATGCCAGAGCCTTTATGTTGGCCTCTACTACTGACTCCCCCTTGCGGGCAAAGACACGGCGGATGGCAGCCTCAAGCTTCTCATACTCCAAGCCAAGGGCCTTCTGGGCAGCGCCAAGAAGGATTACATTGGCCGAACGGGGCACGCCATTGTCCTTGGCCAGCTGCTCAATGTCAAGGCTGATGACATGAGGCAGCTTTGCCAAGTCAGCCTTTATGACCTCCATGTCAGGATAGTTTGGAATGTTCACAAACGGGGTGCTGCTGGTTATTATCCAGCCGTCTTTCTTCAGGAAAGGCAGGTAGCGCAGGGCCTCCATGGGCTCCATGGAGATTATCACGTCGGCACCGCCGCGGGGAATGAGGTCGCTGTGAATGGGGTCGCTGCTGATGCGCAGGTTTGACTGTACGTCGCCGCCGCGCTGGCTCATGCCGTGGACCTCGGCCTGCTTTATGTATAGGTTCTCGTTCATGGCGGCTTCGCCAATGATGGTGGCTATTGAGAGGATGCCTTGTCCGCCCACGCCGCAAAGTATTATGTCGGTTTTCATTTTCGTTATTTCAATATTACGAATTTCCAGATGCCTTCTTTTGTTTCAGATGACGCTGTAGCGTCTGCATGCATTCGCGGCGGGGAATGATAACGCTGGTACCGTGGTAGTTTAGCTCGTCGCGTATGGCCTGGGTAATCTCTGGCATGTTCTTTGGCAGGGGAACTACCACCTTGAGGTGCTCGTCGCTAAGACCAAGTCCGCGGCAGATGGCCTCGAACTTATTGGTGCCGGCAGAGTCCTGACCGCCAGTCATGCCCGTGGTAAGGTTGTCGCTTATGATAACGGTGATGTCGGCATTCTCGTTGATGGCATCAAGGAGGCCCGTCATGCCTGAATGGGTGAAGGTGCTGTCGCCTATTACGGCTACTGCGGGCCACTGGCCTGCATCGGCGGCTCCCTTGGCCATGGTAATGGATGCACCCATGTCCACGCAAGAGTGGATGGCACGGAAAGGCGGAAGGAAACCCAGAGTGTAGCAGCCAATATCGCCAAACACTCTCGGGTTGTCGTACTCCTTGAGCACTTCGTTAAGGGCGGCATAGACATCGCGGTGGCCACAGCCCTGACACAGTGCCGGCGGACGCGGAACCACGTCCTCGCACGGGGCAAAGCTATCGCCGACCTCCATGCCCAAGGCTTTCTTCACCACGTCGGGGTTGAGTTCGCCGGTGCGGGGCAGGGTGCCGTCAAGTTTGCCGTGAATGATCTGGCTCTCATCCACGCCGCGGACGATGTCCTCGATGAAGGGCTGTCCCTCCTCAACGATGAGCACCTGTTCGGCGTGGGATATCAGGTATCTGATGCGCTCTTTGGGCAGGGGGTATTGCGAAATCTTCAGTATGGGGTATGGGCAGCGCTCGGGGAAGCACTCCTTGACGTAGTTATAGCCGATGCCGCTGGCCAGGATGCTAATAGGATGCTTGCCGCTGGGGTACATCCACCTGGTGATTGTTTCCTCGTAGGTGTTGTATTTCGACTTGGCGGAGTCCTGCTCCAGTTCGGCCTGCTGTGCCGTCACGTGGTCGTTGCGGCGGCGGGCGTTGGCGGGAAGCAGCACCCAGTTCTTTGCCTCGGCGTTGTAGTTCAGCGGGTTTTGCTGACGTGGAACGTCGGCACACTCTACTACGGCACGGCTATGGGCCATGCGGGTGGTGACGCGCATAAGCACCGGCAGGCATACACGCTCGGAATAGTCGAAAGCGGCCTGAACCATGTCGTAGGCCTCCTGCTGGTTAGACGGCTCAAAGATGGGCACCATGGCAAACTTGCCATAGAAGCGCGAGTCCTGCTCGTCCTGCGAGGAGTGCATGGAGGGATCGTCGGCCACCAGCACCACTACTCCGCCGTTGACACCCGTCATGCCGCTGTTTACAAACGGGTCGGCACAGACGTTAAGTCCCACATGCTTCATGCACACCAGTGCACGCTTGCCCATGAACGACATGCCAAGAGCCTCCTCCATGGCAGTCTTCTCGTTGGTGCTCCAACGGCTGTGCACGCCACGCTCCTTGGCAAGAGGTGAGAGCTGGATAAACTCTGTAATCTCGGTTGAGGGAGTACCTGGGTAGGCATAGACACCGCTTAGTCCGGCATCAAGTGCTCCCTGTGCAATGGCTTCGTCGCCTAATAGAAGTTTTCTCATCTTTATTATTATATTGCTTGCTTTAACAGTATTGTCTTGAAAAGGAAAGACCGGCCCTTGGAATGAAGGCCGGTCCGAAACTGGTTAACGCTCTGTTCCCGATGAGCGTGATCCCGTTGGGACTCGAACCCAAGACCCACAGCTTAGAAGGCTGTTGCTCTATCCAGCTGAGCTACGAGACCGCGCCTGTTGCGTTAAAATCGGGTGCAAAGGTAATCATTATTTTGCTAACGGCCAAATTTTTCGCGTCAAAATACTACTTTCCGTGAAATTACCTTTCCGTTGCTCAGTGTAGTGCGCATGAGATACATGCCCTGTCCGGGTGTGGCAACTCTCTCGCCGCCAAGCGTGAAGTACTCCGTGCGCATAGGGATTAGCCCCGTGTTTGCCTCGCTGATACCAGATGTTCCGCCATAGTGGAACTCCATGACAATGACTACGCTCTGCTGCTCGCCGGTGTTGGTGAATGTCACCACGTCGGGAACATTGTTGAGCACGTACTCGGCCTTGTTAGGTGCGGAAGCGGTGGCATTGAGGTTGAAGATGACGGGAGTGGTTGCTTCTGTATATGTCTGCCCGGCTATCTCCTTCCAGTAGCTGGTGCGGTTGCTGCTGTTGGTGCCCACTATGCTCCACAGCGTCAGCTTGGTGGCCTTGGCGCCATCGGGCAAGACGATGCTCACCTGTGCACCGTTTGACAGTTTGATGCCGGTGCGCTGAATGCCGTCGAAGTCGTAGGTCATCTTCTCGCCCTTGCTGAAATACTTGTCGGTAACGGTGGTGTAGTGCATACTGAAGCCAATGTTGTTTGACGGTGATTCCTCGGTGCCCACAAGTTCTGTGCAGGAGCTGTCGCCACCGGTGCGGGAGCAGTTGCCCCATGCCAGACACATTCTCTGGGTATCGCCTACTGGGTCGTCGGGACCGGGATTAGTGCCTTGGTTGGGGTTGGTCTCGCCGCCTACAACCTTGATAACGCCCGAGGTATAGAGTTCAGAGAGGTCCCATGTCTGCCCTTCGCCCGGCGTGGCTGGAATTATCTCGGCAAACTGTCCTGTGATAGTGCCGCCACTGAGGTTGAAAATATGGTATTCAGTGCCGTCGTAGGGCGACTCCTCGAAGTCAAGGGCCAGAGCGTTGCTGCCGCTTAGTGTTGTGGCACCCTTAAGGGTAATGGTGTTGCTCTTCTCGCGGTCGGCAAGAACAGTGAGGGTGCTGGTGCCGTTCATCTTCAGCGTGCTGTTGAAGGTCAGTCCGCTACCGTTCACCAATGTGTCGCCAGCCTGCAGGTTGCCGCCTGTATTGATAGTTGTTGCAGCTGCCAACTGCCCGGTTCCAGCCAGAGTGGCTCCGGTACGTACTGTGACGGCTCCGGTGCCTGAATGGTTGCCGTTAACGATAAGAGAGCCAGCCGTTACAATTGTAGTGCCGCTGTAGATGTTTGCACCAGTGAGGCGCCAATCGCCGGTGCCCTGCTTCTCAATGCTTGTCTTGCCCTGCTGTCCACCTTGTGCACGATTGTCGATAACGCCGCGGAAAGTCTCGTCGGTGTTTGCTCCGCCTACCACCCATGTGCCGCTACCATTAGCCGACTTCACATCGAAGCCGGAAAGGAAAGTGCCGGCATCGCCGGAAAGACCGCCAAGGTAGAAAGTAGACTGGTTCTTTGCACCATTCACCTGGGCTGTTCCCTTAAGGTAAAGCGTAGCATTCTTTACGCCAACTCCATTGCGCACGGCAAACTGGCTCTGGGCAGCCTTGCCTGTGCCGTTGACAATGAGGTGACCGGTGAAGCCGTCCCAGTTGCCCTCAATGTATTCGCGCAGATAGTGCACGTTCCAGATGAGCGTACCGGTGCCGGTTACGGTGCACTTGTTGGTGTTCCAGAGGTCGAAGTCTACGGTCGACTCCGTGCCCGGCTCTGCATAGATGGGGAAGTTGTAGGTAACGCTTGCCTCGTTCTTGCCAACAGTGGTGAAGGTGCCGCCTGCCATGACAAGGCGTGAGGCAGTGCCGATGCCAGCGTCTGAAATTTCTTTTGAATTAAGCCTTAGCGTGCCTCCACGCATCACGAGGTCACCGTTGAACTTAAAGAAGTTTGCAGTGTTAACGCCTACGGTTCCATTGCCGCCTATAGCCAAGTCGCCTTGACCTTCAAACGATCCGTTCATGGTAACTACAGCGCCTGAGTTGGTAACGTCAAACTCTGTGTCGCCATACAGGCGGGCAGAGCGGTTGGTAGCTGTTGTAGGGCCGGTGTAGCTGTATGTGCCGCCGTCGAAGACCCAGTTCTGCGCAAACTCCTGGCTCATGCCCAGACCGCTGGCCACTCCGCCGTTCTTCAAGGTTGCAAACTCGTAGGTGCCGTTATGGAGCACGGTAGCTCCGGTGTACTGCTGGTCGGAGGCAATGGTAAGAGTGCCTTCACCAGCCTTGTTCATTGATGCCGTACCGCTTACGTAGCCAGTACCGCCAAGGGTTACATGGGCATCGCTATAAACTACCACTGCTGTCTTTGGCGTTGCTTCTGTAAGGTTGATGGTCTCGTCATCAAGCGGGTTTATGAGCCATTCCCCGTCGCCAGAGCCGGTGAAGGTCTCCACGTCAACGATGTCCACCTGTTCGGGACGGGTCTTCACTGTGAGCTCTTGCGTATACTGTGAATAGTCGTTGCCCTTGTACGAGCGAACACGAACAGTATAGGCCGTGCCGGGCTGCAACATATCGCCTGCTATGGTGAAGGTGGAGTTTGGCGTGCGTCCCATCTCCACAAAGCTGTCACCCTGTTTCATCTCTATGATAAAGCCCTCCTCATTGTCGGAGTAGTCGGTCCACTGAAGGGTGAGGCTGTTGGTGGTAGAGGATACAAGAGCAAGCAGCATGGGCTGGCGGAGGAAGAACTGGCGATCGGCCTTGGTGATGCTGTTTATATAGTTCTCAATATTGGCATAGCCATTAGTGTCAATAGTCATGGCGTCGTTCACATTCGGGTTGCAGCCGTTGGCAGTCTCCCACCAGTCGGGCATGCCGTCGCCATCGGTGTCCTCAGCCTTCTGGCCGGCAAACCAAGGCCACGCTGTGGGTACTCCGATGGGCAACTCGTTCTCGTTGGTAATGAGTTTGCCCTTGGAGCCGAAGCTGAGCACCTCGTCTACCATGTAGCAGTCGGCCAAGTCACGGTAAGGCAGCGAAGCACCGACATCGGGCAGCAGGTTGTCTATAAGGGTGTTGCCGCCCCACTTCTCCAAATCCGGGTAGCTGTATGGCGCAGCCTGCGGGTCGCCGCCACCGGTGCCGGTGAAGAGTGTGGGATTGTACTGTCCGTCGCGGTTCTTGTCCTGCCAGTTGTCGTTGCCATAATAGTGGAAATCGCTGTTGCCGCCTGAAAGGGCATCGCCGCCAACGGCAGGACCGTTGATGAAGAGGTTGTTCTCAATGTTCACGTATGACGAGCCCTCAGAGTCGCCACCCATATCGTAGGCATAGTTCTTCCAGTTGTACACAATGTTGTTTACATACTGGTTCACGCCTTTAACCTTGAAGTTACGGGTGGAGTTGTCTACAAGCAGTATGCGGTAAAGGGTAATGTTGTCGGCCTGCATCAGTCCGCCGGCGGAGTGGGTCATCAGGCCCTGCCCCACTATGGAGTTCATAAGGGTGATGTTTGTGGGGGCGGAGCCCTTGTTGTCCCAGTTTATGGAGAAGTTCTCGTCCTGGCCCCAGGCAAACGAGCAGTGGTCGAATATCATGTTCTTGCCATTGGCTATTCCTGCGCAGTCCTTGTCCTTAGTGCCCACGGCTCCCATGCGGAAACGCATATAGCGCACAATGATGTTGTCGGCACCTGAGAAACTGACTCCGTCGCCATAGACTGTGATACCTTCGCCAGGAGCCGTCTGGCCTGCCACGTAGAGGTTGTTCTTGAACACTATGCGTGAGTTGATGCGTATAACGCCACTCACATCGAACACAACGATGCGGTTGGGCTGACTCACGGCATCGCGCAGCGAGCCTGTACCGCTGTCGTTAAGATTGGTAACATGGTAGACGCTGCCTGTTCGGCCACCGGTGGCAAAGCGACCCCAGCCCTGTGCACCGGGGAACGCGAGCTGCTGGGCACTGGCGGAAAGCACACCCAGTGCCATTAGCATAGCTAAGAATAGTTTCTTCATATTGTTGCTGTTTACTCATTTATTAATGTAGGAGCGGCAAAGTTAAGCATAATTTCTCAGAATGACGAAGAAAAACATGTTTTTATTTATTTTTTTTTGTTTTTCTTTGGGCAAATCTCCTTTTTTGCCTACCTTTGCACCGATTAAAAAGTTTTACACATTTAATTTCTTCAAAAACATGAAAAAGTTTTTCTACTCCATGGCTGTGGCAGCAATGGTTGCCGGAGCGCCAATGACAATGGTTAGCTGCGACGAGGATGATGTTAACACCATCGTTAACATTATCAGTGAGATCCTGAGCACTAATGATCTTGCCGGCTCGCAATGGGATAACAGAGATGACAAGGACCGCCTGGTGCTCAGTTTCGAGAGTGCCACAAGCGGAAATCTGTATGACTACACCAAAATGGACAGTGAAGGATACATGACGGCACAGGCTTTCACCTATACCCTTGATACCACAAACAACATTATCACTATTACCCTAAGCAGCGGTGGCACACGTCGCTACACAGTGCAGTCGTTTACCAAGGGCAGTTCGCTTGTCCTTTCCTACGGCGGCAAGACCATCACAATGTATCCCTATACAGAATAATCTGTAATGAAGCCAACCCCTATCAGTCGCGAAGTCGTGGATGGGCTGATTGAGCAGCTTGGCATCCAGGACTTCGCAAAGGCTACCATACGCGAGGTAAAGCAGGTAGCTGCCATGGCCGAGAAGAAAAGCGGCGTGGAATATATAAAGATGGAGATGGGCATACCTGGGCTTCCAGCCGCAAAAGTTGGCGTGGAAGCTCAGGTAAATGCTTTACAGCATGGCATTGCCCACAGCTACCCCGACATACAGGGCTTGCCGGAGCTGAAGCAGCAGGCCTCACGTTTCGTCAAAGCTTTCATCGGTGTTGACATTGCCCCTGAGGGCTGTGTTCCCGTGTCAGGCTCCATGCAGGGCACCTTTGCAAGCTTCCTCACCTGTTCGCAGGCAGCAGAGGGCAAGGACACCGTACTCTTCATTGACCCTGGCTTCCCAGTGCAGAAAATGCAGCTGCAGGTGCAGGGCGTGAAGTACGAGACATTTGACGTATACGACTACCGCGGCGAGAAACTCGGCCCGAAATTAGAGAGCTATCTTGAGAAGGGCAATATCTGTGCCGTAGTGTACAGCAACCCCAACAATCCGGCTTGGATATGCCTCACCGAAGAGGAGCTGAAAACCATCGGTGAAATGGCCGAAAAATACGATTTCGTGGTAATGGAGGACCTTGCCTATTTTGCCATGGACTTCCGCCAGGACCTTAGCGTACCGTTCCAGCCCCCCTATCAGCCTACCGTTGCCCGCTATACCGACAACTACCTGCTGCTCATCAGCGGCAGCAAGGCCTTCAGCTATGCAGGAGAGCGCATTGGTGTGGTATGCATAAGCAACAAGCTGTTCCACCGGCACTATCCGCAGCTGGCAAAGCGCTATGAGGGACTGCCCTTCGGTCTGGTTTTCTCCACTCGTATGCTCTACGCCCTGAGCAGCGGCACCAGCCATTCAGCACAGTATGCCATGGCGGCTATGATGCGTGCTGCCTGCGATGGCGAATACCATTTTCGTGATGAAATCAGGGTTTATGGAGAACGGGCACATCGTCTGAAGGAGATTTTCTGCCGCCACAACTTCTATATAGTTTACAGCGATGACCTTGGCCAGCCCATTGCCGACGGCTTCTATTTCACCATTGGCTATCCCGGCATGACAAGCGGACAGCTGGCCCGCGAACTGATGTACTACGGTGTGTCGGCCATCTGCCTCATCACCACAGGCTCCCATCAGGAGGGTCTTCGCGTGTGCACCTCTTTCATTGAGGACCACCAGTACCAGCAGTTGGAAGAGCGCATGCAGATATTTGCCGAGAACAATCCGGTTCATTCATGCTGACACATTTATATATACGTAACTTCACACTTATAGACGAACTCGACATGGAATTCCATGCCGGGTTCTCAGTGATAACAGGCGAGACAGGTGCCGGCAAGAGCATCATTCTCGGCGCCATAGGACTGTTGCTGGGACAGCGGGCCGACATGAAGAGTATAAAGCAGGGGGCTGAGAAATGCGTGGTGGAGGCCCATTTCAACCTTTCTTCATACAGCGACACGAATACTTTCTTCTCAGAAAACGACATAGACGGCGACCCTGACGACACCATAGTGCGCAGGGAACTGACAGCTTCAGGCAAAAGCCGTGCCTTCATAAACGACTCGCCGGTTGGGTTGAACGTACTTAAAGAGCTGGGAGAACGCCTCATTGACGTGCACTCGCAGCACCAGAACCTGCTTCTTGCCAAACACGACTTCCTGCTCAGCGTGGTAGACGTGATAGCGGCAGACCAGAAGGAACTTTCCGACTACCAGACGACATTCCACGCCTACCGCCAGACCCAGAAGAAGCTGGATGAACTAACCGAACAGATAGCTGCCAACCGCCAGAATGCCGACTTCATGCAGTTCCAGTATGACGAGCTGAGCAACGCTCACCTCTCTGAAGGAGAGCAGGAAGAGCTGGAAGCCCGCTGCGACACGATGACCCATGCCGAGGACATCAAGAAAGCCCTCTTTGAGGCAGGCAACGCCCTCTCTTCTGACGGCTCCGGCGCAGTAACACTGACACGTCAGGCAGCACAGGCCTTACACTCCATAGAGAAAGTGTTTCCTGATGCAAAGGAACTGGCAGAACGGTTGGACAGCACCTACATAGAGCTTAAGGACGTGGCTGGCGAGGTAGAGGACCGCATGGAGCAAGTAGACTTTGACCCCTCAGAGCTTGACACCATAAACAGCAGACTGGACCGTCTGTATGATTTGCAGAAGAAATATCGGGTACAGACTGTTGAGAAACTAATGGAAATTCGTGATGAATTGGGGCAAAAACTTTCTTCCATAGAAAACAGCGACGAGCAGATGGCACTCCTTGAGAAGGAGGCCGGCAAGCTGCTTGACGAATGCCGCGCCAAGGCTCGCGTACTGACTTTGAAGCGTCAGGCTGCCGCCAAAGCCATTGAGAAAGAGATGGGACAGCGGCTTAGCCTGCTTGCCATGCCAAATGCCAGGATAGTGGTTGCCGTGGAGGGTAATGAATTCACGGCTAATGGCTACGACAGAGTGAACTTCCTGTTCAGCGCCAACACGTCTTCACCGCTACAGCCTATATCACAGGTTGCCTCGGGCGGTGAGATAGCCAGGGTAATGCTTTCCCTGAAGGCAATGATTAGCGGGGCTGTGAAGTTGCCTACTATAATCTTTGACGAGATAGACACTGGCGTAAGCGGAAAGATAGCCGAGCAGATGGCACGCATCATGGCTGAGATGGGCCGCGAGGGACGCCAGGTGATAAGCATAACCCACCTGCCGCAGATTGCCGCACTCGGCACCACGCACTACAGGGTGTACAAGGAGGAGACGCCAAACGGCACGACAAGCCACATGCAGATGCTCTCGCCAGAAGAGCGCGTCAACGAGGTGGCACAGATGCTGAGCGGAACAGACATAACAGCGGCAGCCATAGAGAACGCAAGGCAACTGCTGAAGAGTTGAGAATTGAGAGTTGAGATTTATATATACATTATTAATATTATGAAGCGCTGGACAGCCTTATTATTCTTCATTTGTATATTATTTATCGGCACTGTTGAGGCACCTGCCCAGTCGTGGGTGAAGAAGGCCTCAAAGTCGGTATTCACCCTGAAGACGTTTGATGCGGGCGGCACTCTGCTCGGCAGCAGCTATGGCTTCTTCGTAGGCGAACACGGAGAGTGCATAAGCAGTTACGAACCCTTCAGAGGGGCATACAGCGCCACTGTTATCGATGCCGCAGGCAAGGAATATGCCGTAGAGGCCATCCTGGGAGCCAACGCAACATACGACGTGGCAAAATTCAGGGTGACAATAAAGAAGAGCCAGCCCCTGGCCATTGTCACGCAGGATGCTGCTATAGGTACTCCCGTGTGGATGCTGCCCTACCGCAACACCAGGAGCGCCATAGAGGGCACGGTGAGCCAGAAAGAAACCGTTGGAACGGGCTATTCTTACTATACTGCAATAATGGCGATGCCCCCCGATGCGGCAGGCTTGCCATTGCTTAATGAGGGAGGTGAGGTTGTAGGCATAATGCAGAAGCCTGCCACCAGTGCCGACACTCTGGGATATGCCGTCAGCGCCGTTTTCGCAGACAGCCTCCGCATAAACGGCCTGAGCATAAACGATGCCGTGATGCGCTCCATTAATATCAAGAAGGCCTTGCCAACCGACTTGAACCAGGCCCTGCTTACACTCTTCGTAGCTCCTTCTTCGCTTGACTCCACAGCCTACTCTCTGCTTCTTGACGACTTCGTGGCCCAGTTCCCTGCTCAGAAAGACGGGTATGTGGCAAGGGCACAGTTTGCTGCGAACGGCGGACGATATGCCGATGCCGACCGCGACATAGCGCAAGCCATCAGCATTGGCGATGCAACGGACGAGGTACACTACAGCTATTCAAAGCTAATATACAACAAGAACATCTACAAACCGCAGGATGACTATCCCGCCTGGACCTTCGACCGCGCACTTGCCGAGGCACAGTCAGCCTTCGAGCTTAACCCTCTGCCCGCCTATCAGCAGCAGCAGGCCCATATCCTCTATGCCATGACACGCTACAGCGAGGCATCGGACATCTACCAGCAGCTGTTCAACAGCGCGCTGCGCTCTCCCGACATCTTCGTAGAAGCCGCCCAGTGCAAGCTTATGCAAGCCGACACCATTGGCCACATCGCCATGCTTGACAGCGCCGTGGCAATGTTCAACCGCCCATATATCAGGGAGGCTGCGCCCTACATCATGGCAAGGGCACAGGCCAGGATTGATGCAGGCAGATACCGTGAGGCTGTGCTCGACCTTAACGACTACGAACAGCTTCTTCCTACGCGTGTCAACGACTCCTTCTACTATCTTAGGTTCCAGGCAGAAGTAGAAGGACGGCTATACCAGCAGGCCCTGAACGATATAAGCAAGGCCATACAGCAAAGCCCCGCTGAAGCTACTTATTACTCGGAAAAAGCATCGCTTGAAGTGAGGGTGGGTCTTTACGACGAAGCCCTTGCCACTGCCCAGGAGATAATACAGCTTGCACCGGAAGCAAGCGACGGATACCTCTTCCTTGGCCTGGCGCAATGTCTCAAGGGTGACAAAACCAGTGGAGTAGGCAATCTCCGCAGGGCAAAGGAACTTGGTGACAATCAGGCTGATGCCCTAATAGAACGCTACGGAAACTAACCGCAATAGGAATATGACAACAGAGCAAGATATAAAGAATGCCGTTGAAGTGCTCCGCAAAGGTGGAGTAATACTTTATCCTACCGACACCGTCTGGGGCATTGGCTGCGATGCCACCAACGAGGAGGCCGTGGCACGGGTCTACAAGATAAAACAGCGCGATGACTCAAAGGCACTCATCTGCCTTGTTGACAGCGATGCCCGCCTGCAGCGGTATGTCAGACAGGTGCCCGATGTTGCCTGGCAACTAATTGACTGCGCCGTGCGCCCTACAACACTGATCCTTGACGGTGCCGTCAATCTGGCACCAAACCTCATAGCCGCTGACGGCAGCATAGGCATGAGGATAACCCAGGAACCTTTCTCACACGAGCTGTGCTTCCGCTTCCAGAAGGCCCTTGTCTCTACTTCGGCCAACATCAGCGGCGAGCCTGCTGCCCAGAACTACCGCGACATTGACCCGCGCATAGTGGAGCAGGTGGACTATGTATGCTGGACCCGCAGACAGGAGCACAAGCCCCATCAGCCGTCAAGCATCATCAAGCTTTCTTCCGATGGAATCGTGCAAATCATCAGAAGTTAGAAGAAAGAAGGGTCAAATTTAAAGAATACGAATTAATAAGACAAGAATATGGAGATACTATTGTTAGGCAGCGGCGGACGCGAGCACGCCCTGGCATGGAAGATTGCCCAAAGTGAGAAGTGTGACAAGCTTTATATTGCCCCCGGCAATGCCGGCACCGGCGAGGTAGGCGAGAATGTCGGCATCAAGGCCGACGACTTTGAAGCTATAAAGCAGTTCGTCACGGAGAAGGGCATCTCAATGGTTGTCGTCGGACCGGAGGATCCTCTGGTGAAAGGCATCTATGATGACTTCAAGAAAGATGCCAGGACAAAGGACATCCCGGTTATAGGCCCCTCAATGGCAGGTGCCCAGATGGAAGGCTCCAAGGACTTTGCCAAGGGCTTCATGCAGCGCCACAACATTCCCACGGCACGCTACCAGACTTTCACCGGCAGCAATGTGCAGGAAGGCTTTGCCTTCCTTGAGACCCTGCAGCCGCCATACGTGCTGAAAGCCGACGGACTGTGCGCCGGCAAGGGCGTACTGATACTGCCCACCTTGGAAGAGGCAAAGCACGAGCTGAAGGACATGCTTGGCGGCATGTTCGGCGATGCAAGCAGCCGCGTAGTGATAGAGGAGTTCCTCAGCGGCATAGAGTGTTCCGTCTTTGTGCTTACAGACGGAGAACACTACAAGATATTGCCTGAGGCAAAAGACTACAAACGTATTGGCGAGGGAGACACCGGCCTTAACACGGGTGGAATGGGCAGTGTATCGCCGGTTCCCTTCGCCACTTCTGAATGGATGGAAAAGGTGGAGAACCGCATAATCCGCCCTACCGTGGAAGGTCTGAAGAGCGAGGGAATAGACTACAAGGGATTCATCTTCTTCGGACTCATCAACGTTGCTGGCAACCCGATGGTGATAGAGTATAACTGCCGCATGGGCGACCCAGAGACAGAGAGCGTGATGCTACGCCTCAAGAGCGACATAGTAGACCTGTTCGAGGGCGTGGCACAGGGCGACTTGGACAAGCGCAGTATAGAGTTCGACGAGCGTGCCGCCGTGTGCGTCATGCTGGTGTCTGGAGGCTACCCCCAGGCTTACAAGAAAGGCTACCCCATCAGCGGACTTGAGAACTTCGGCAAGGACTCACGCAGCATAGTCTTCCATGCCGGCACTACCGTCAAGGACAACCAGGTAGTGACAAACGGTGGCCGGGTAATAGCTGTCAGCAGCTATGGCAAGGACCAGTCAGAGGCATTGCAGAATTCCTTTGAAGGTGCAAAAAAGCTCCATTTCACCGACGTTTATTTCAGACGCGACATCGGTAAGGACCTATTGAAATAAGAATTCGGCAAGGACCTATTGAAGTAAGAAGTAAACAAGTAATAAGTGAAGCTGCTTCAGAACAGGATAGCTGAGGGAAGTCTGACGCTGCCCGCAGCGATGGCGTTTGGCGC
Organism: Prevotella sp.; assembly: GCA_017455495.1. Lineage (GTDB taxonomy): Bacteria > Bacteroidota > Bacteroidia > Bacteroidales > Bacteroidaceae > Prevotella. Next base: position 2,587 of record JAFTAR010000080.1, on the reverse strand, counting down.
TGCGGCATGGCTGTTTTGCGGACTGTTCAGTGAGAACCTCTGGCCGCAGATAGCCTGTTTTGCGGGAACTGTCTACATCCTTATAGAGCTGAGCAACACCAATGCCCTGCTGCGCATAAGGAGCCGCATGGTGTCTGCCACGTTTATCGTGCTCTCCTGTGCATCCTGCTTCCTCTTCAAGTCGTTTGCGGGCTGCGTGGTTCAGCTGTGCTTTGTCTCTGCCTTCTATTTCCTGTTCCATGCCTATCAGGACAGCCTGTCCATGGGGCGTATCTACTACGCCTTTGTCTGCATTGGCCTGGCAAGTCTGTTCTGCGTGGAGACGCTCTATTACGTGCCCATCCTCTGGCTTCTCATGGCAGTGCAGCTTCAGTGCCTCGGCATGAGGACATGGCTTAGCAGCCTGCTCGGGCTTCTCACCCCTTACTGGTTTGGCCTGCTGTGGCTTGTCTACATACAGGACTTCAGCCCTCTTTTCGTCCATTTCAGCCAGCTTTTCGACCTGAAGCTCCCCGTCTACGATTTCAGCATACAACAGACATGTTCATTCATATTCATTTTACTGCTTTGTTTCGTTGGAATCGGCCATTTTCTGCGTTTTAGCTTTGAGGACAAGATACGCATCCGTTTTCTGCTTGGCTTCTTCTCAGTGCTGGCTGTGCTGTCGTTCCTCCTTGCAGCACTCCAGCCCCACCTTTACATGGTGTTCATACCTGTGGCCATTCTGTGCTCCAGTCCGCTGGTGGCCCACCTGTTCACATTCACTTCCAGCCGTCTGAGCAACATCCTGTTCTTCATAGCACTAACAGTTGCCGTTGCCCTCACTGTTCTCAACATTATTATATAAGCACCACCGTTATTTCCTATCTATGGACGCCATCATAGAACTCCTTACAAGCTACGGCTATTGGGGCATGCTCATAGCTGCATTCCTGGCAGGCAGCGTGTTTCCCTTCTCTTCCGAGGCCGTAATGCTGGGTTTGATGGCAGTAGGCCTTGATTCCTGGGTGCTTATGATTTACGGCACCATTGGCAATGTGCTCGGCTCCGTTTTGAACTACTGCATAGGGCGCATGGGAAAGACTGAGTGGTTTGAGAAATACCTTCACGTATCGCCCAAGAGTATGGACCGTGCCCGACGTTTTGTTGCCGGACACGGTGCCTGGATGGGATTTTTTGCCTTTGTGCCGCTTCTGGGTTCGGCCATCACCATACTGCTGGGCCTCATGCGTTCCAACGTTGTAATCACGTTCGTCAGCATCACCCTGGGAAAGATATTCCGCTACATATTGCTGATACTCCTTGCCGGTTTGATTTGACGGCCCTTAACCCAACCTTGCCCTCATAGCCTTCCCTCGCCAACAGTCAGCTTTACTGCCACAAATACTTTTTTCGCGGAAGAACTTTCATATACAACCATAAGGCAGTGGGTTATTCCGATAAGGCAGTCCTTTATTTCAATAAGGCAGTCCTTTTTTTGAATAACCCACTGCCTTTTTCAGTAAAACACGATAATGACTGAATTGTTGGCTTATGGGTCCCAAATGCAGATGCTGCCCGTTGCTATGTCATAGTTATCTTTTTTCCTGAGTCTACATTATCTGACTATTACAATGAGGCAATCTCTTCTATGGTCAGCCCCGTGTACTTGGCTATTAGTTCTGCCGGCATGCTGTCGGCTTTCATGTTGCGTGCCGACTCTAAAGCCTTGTTGTGTTCGCCTTCGGCACGTCCTTTCTCCATGCCTTTCTCCATGCCTTTCTCCATGCCTTTCTCCATGCCTTCTGTAAACCCCTTGTCAACTCCCTCAAGGAATCCCTCACCGCGTGCCGTAGTCATCTGGTTGCGCAGGATGGCACGGTCCATGAGGTAGCGGTCGTAGAGGATGCCCTCGTCGCGCCCCATGTGCATACGGTCGAGCTTCTCGCGGGCCTCGCGCAGGCCGGGGGCGTCGGCATCGTCGGGGATGTCGGTGGTGGCGAGGAAGTAGAGCCACTGGTCCAGCGAGTCGCGGCTCCAGCGGTTGAAGTCGTTCACCTTCAGAATGATGTAGCGGGGATAGAGGTCGCTGACAGCCTCGGCCTTGAACTTCTGCTTCTGGAAGGGCGACAGCTGCAGCACGTCGTGTTTGGTGAGACCCCGGAACTCCGTCTTGCCTTCGTAGACGCAGTCCTCGCCCTGCCCTAAGTCGAAATAGACAATGTTGATGCTGTACACACGCTTCACGTGCTCGTAATTCTCCCCGCTCTCAATATATTCCGTGACGAGCTTCGAGGCCCCGAAGAGCATACGCTGGAAATAGGCGAACTCTGCCTCGCCCTGCACCTCAATGAGCAGCAGGTCGCCGTTGGAGTCCTCGGCCAGCAGGTCCACGCGGTTGAACTTGGCGTCCTCGCGGCTCATGTTGCCCTCGCTCTCTAACAGGCGCTGAATCTTGATGTCGGTCTTCAGCACGGTGCTGATGAAGCCCTCCAGCACGTCGTGGTTGGCCTTCTCGCGCAGCAGGTGCTTCAATGCCCAGTCGAAGCTGATGAATGTACGTTTCCTTTTTGCCATGGTTCTGCGTATTTAGGCTACAAAGTTACAG
>JAFTAR010000079.1 GCA_017455495.1 Prevotella sp. | reverse complement strand
ATTTCAAATTAAAGTTGTACCTTTGCAGCACATATTTGACATATTGATACAAAGCAGAATGATGAATTCAGGTGGTTTCTAAACCATTACCTATTCCGAATGAGGCTACTTCTAAAGTTCTGATAATTAAAGCAGTAGTTATTAGACACATAATTTTGAATGTACTTCTCATTTCTTATTCCGTTTTTAATTTCTGGCTGCAAAACTACTATCTTTTAGGTTATCCATCGCTATGCAAAATGTAGCAGTTTGCGGAATAAGAAACGGAGGGTGAGAAATGTGTCATTCTGCATTGTTTTGCTTCATGGTTTTACCTCTTTTGAAAGGCGATTTCAAGGTTACGATTTGGAAACCTAACTCTTTCACCAATCCTCCCAATTTTGCGTTACCCTCTTTTTTGCACTTCTTCATTCTTCCCCGTTTTGCCTTTATTTCAGGCCAGATTGCGTTAATCTTCCAAAATCCCTCGTTTGTTACAACCTTTTTTAGTAACTTTGCCGCGAATTTTAAAATGTTGACTGCCTTGACAGCACAGGAATATATGCAAATGAGGGCTTTTGCCCGCCTTGACGGCCTGCTGATTGGCCTGTCGTGGACTGCCAGCTTCGCCTGTTATGTGATAGGGTTGAGCACACCCGGCCTTGGGCTGCTGGCCTTAGGTCTGGCCCTGTTCACGCCGTTCTTTGCCGCCCTGCGTCTGCGCCGCTTCCGCGACCAAGTGCTCGGAGGAGCCATAGGCTTTGGGCGGGCGTGGGGCTATACGCTGCTTGAGTTTTTCTATGCCTGCATCATCTTCGCCATAGCTCAGTTCGTCTACTTCCAGTGGATGGACCACGGCCATTTCGTGCAAGCCCTGAGCCAGATGCTCACCATACCGGAGTCGGCCGCCATGCTCCGCCAGTCGGGCATGATGCAGATGGTTGACGAGAGCCTGCGCATGCTGGCTCAGATGCGTCCCATAGACCTGGTGCTGAACATCATGTCGTCGAACATGATGATATGCTTCGTGGTCAGCCTGCCCATAGCAGCCATCATGAAGCGCAACCGGCTGCAGAAGGTATGACGGAAGAAAGGAGAACCACGGATTACATGGATTTCACGGAATGCATAATTGTCAAATAGTAAAATAGTCAAATAAAAGGTGGATATATCAGTAGTTATACCTCTTTATAATGAGGAAGAATCCATTCCCGAGCTGTTCAGCTGGATAGAGCGGGTTATGCAGGAGCACAAGTTCAGCTACGAGGTCATCTTCATCAGCGACGGCTCTACCGACCGCTCGTGGGACATCATCAGCGAGTTGCACCAGAAGTCAGACAAGGTGAAGGGCATCAAGTTTCGCCGCAACTACGGCAAGAGCCCCGCCCTCTACTGCGGCTTTGCCGAGGCCCAGGGCGACGTGGTAATCACCATGGATGCCGACCTTCAGGACTCGCCCGACGAGATTCCCGAGCTGTACCGCATGATAAAGGAAGACGGCTACGACCTGGTGAGCGGCTACAAGAAGAAGCGCCACGACCCGCTGTCGAAGACGCTGCCCACGAAACTCTTCAACGCTACGGCGCGCCGTGTGAGCGGCATAAAGAACCTGCATGACTTCAACTGCGGACTGAAGGCGTATCGCAAAGATGTGGTGAAGAACATCGAAGTCTACGGCGAGATGCACCGCTACATACCCTACCTGGCCAAGAACGCCGGCTTTGACAAGATTGGCGAGAAGGTGGTGCACCACCAGGCCCGCAAGTACGGCGAGTCTAAGTTCATGGGCTGGAACCGTTTCGTCAATGGCTACCTTGACCTGCTCACGCTCTGGTTCCTCTCCACCTTCGGCAAGAAGCCCATGCATGTGTTCGGCTTCCTCGGCTCCCTGATGTTCTTCGTGGGTTTCGTGGCCTTCCTCGTGTTGTGCATCACAAAGCTTGTGGGTCACCTCTGGATTACTGACTCCCCCTATTTCTACGTCGCCCTCACTATGATGATACTGGGCACCCAGCTCTTCCTGGCCGGCTTCCTGGGCGACCTCATCAGCCGCTCGTCGCCAAACCGCAACGACTACAAGATTGAAGAAGTGATAAGTTAAATATGGAAAAGGACACAAGAAAAAGGACAACTATACCAAGATAACAAGATGAGGGTTAAATTTTTTTGCAGCATGTTGCTGTCAGCACTTATCACTTATCACTTATCGCTTATCACTTCTTCCTGCTCCAGCATTGACTGTCCCGTGCAGAACGTGGTGACGCTGCAGTGCGACGTGGTGGATGCCACGGGCGAGGCCCTTGAGCTGGGCACCGACACGCTGTGGGTGTTCACACGGCGCAGCGACGGCACCGACACACTGCTGCTCAACCGCTTCTCCGGCAGCTCCTTCTCCCTGCCCATAAGCTACTCACACCCGGAGGACACGCTCCTGCTGCTCGTGAACAGCAAGGGCGATTTTCTCACGCTTGACACTCTGTTTCTGAAGAAGGACGACATTCCCCACTTTGAGAGCGTGGACTGTCCGGCCCATTTCTTCCATCGCATCACCGGCGTGCGAACTTCGCACTACCGCATAGACAGCGTCACCATTGCAAACCCGAACGTGAACTATGACCAGAGCTATACGCATCTTCACATCTATTATGGCGGCATTTTTGCTGGCCAGTAGCGCAGCAGCACAGGGCTTTCTGCACTGGGTGGAGGACAGCATACCGCTGTTCCGTGGCTTTGCCGTGGGTGTTGACGCTGCAGGGGCACTTCAGCGGCAGCTCAGTGACTACGGCCAATACGAGGCAACGCTGCGGCTGAACCTGCACGACCAGTATTTCCCCGCCATAGAGGTGGGCATAGGCGAGGCAAGCCATGAGGACGACGAGGTGACAGGCATCAGCTACCACACCCGTGCCCCATATTTCCGCATAGGAGCCGACGTGAACCTGATGAAGAACAAGCACACCGGCAACCGCGTTTTCGCCGGTCTGCGCTATGGCTTCACCAGCTACAAAGTTGACATTGACCGTCGGCCCTTCCCCGACCCGGTGTGGCAATGGGACACGTCGTTCGTGGTGAAGGATGAGTCATGCTATCAGCACTGGGCAGAGGTGCTCTTCGGCATTGATGCCAAGGTGATTGGGCCGCTCCATATGGGCTGGACGGTGCGCTATCGCCGCCGCCTGATGCATGACGACGGTCTGACTGACAAGACGTGGTATGTGCCGGGCTACGGCATACAGGAGAGCACCCGCCTGGGATATACATTCAACGTACTAATTGATATTTAGCAGACTTCGCCCAGATAATAAATGAGATAAATGAGAAAGAGTAGAATGGTGAACAAGGCTAAAAAGATTATAATATGGCAAATGATATCAATTATCATTTATCATTTATCATTTATCGTAAGCGCCTGCACCTCCCCCTCCACCTATCACCATAACGACGGCTTGGTATTTGGCACCACCTACAGCATAAAATATGAGAGCAGCAGCGACATGCAGCAGCAGATAGAAGAGGCTCTGCAGCAGGTGGACAACGCCCTCTCCATGTTCAATGACAGCTCGGTTATCTCCGCCATAAACAGGGGCGAGAGCATAATCCCGCCAACGGCTGAGGGCGATATGTTCCTTGACGTGTTCCAGCTGGCAGAGCGGGTGAGCCAAGACACCAACGGTGCCTTCGACATCACCGTGGCCCCGCTGGTAAACGCCTGGGGGTTCGGATTCCGCAACGGCTCCATGCCGGATTCTGCCGCCGTGGACAGCATGCTGCAGTTCATTGGCCACGAGAAGGTTATGTTCTGGACTGACAGCGACCGCCGCGGCATCAGCAAGAGCGACCCCCGCGTGATGCTCGACTGCTCGGCCATTGCCAAGGGCTACGGCGTGGATGCCGTGGCCAATATGCTGAGGAGCAATGGTGTGCAGAACTTCATGGTGGAGATTGGCGGCGAGGTGGTGACGCAGGGCTGCAACCCGCAGGGCAGCCAGTGGCACATTGGTGTGACGCGGCCCACTGACGACACCCTCTCTGTCAGCGGCGAACTACAGACCGTGCTCACCGTAAGCGACATGGCCATGGCCACCAGCGGCAACTACCGCAACTTCTACTACAGCGGCGGCCGCAAGCTGGCCCACACCATTGACCCCCACACCGGCTACCCCGTGCAGCACGAGCTACTGTCAGCAACAGTGCTCGCCCCGACATGTGCCGTGGCCGATGCCTATGCCACCGCCTTCATGGTGATGGGGCTGAAGCACGCACAGGAGCTGCTCAGCCGCCACGAGGAGTTGGCTGCATACCTTATATATACTGACTCTACCGGCGAATACCACACCTGGCAGTCGCCCGCCATGGACACCATGATAGCCAACCCATAAGAGATGCCAATGCCCATTCCTACCAGCCTAACCTTCTATGACAGTCTGCTGCGCTTCCGCCTGTTCCAGGGGATGAGCCGCACAGAGATGATGCAGCTGGCAGGAAACACCAAGTTCGGATTTCTGAAGGAAAAGGCGGGCAAGACCGTGGCCACTGCCGATAGGGAGTGCCAACAGCTGCTGCTACTCACCGACGGCAGCCTCACCGCCACGCGCCGCAGCGACGACGGCGGATACTCCGTCACAGAGACAGTCCTGGCACCCTGGCCCGTTCAGCCCGAAGCCCTCTTCGGAGCACATCCGCGCTACACCGCCACTTGGCGCACCCGGCAGGACTGCAGCTTCATCACCCTGCAGAAGGACGAGGTGCTGCGGCTGCTTGACGACTTCCTCATCATACGCCTCAACCTCCTTAACCTGCTCTCCACCATGGCGCAGCGCACCCAGCAGCGCAGCTGGCGCCGCGAGCCACAGTCGTTGAGAGAACGCTTCGTGCGCTTTGTCATGGACCATGCCATGTATCCGGCAGGCCAGAAGGAGTTTCGCATCCTCATGAGACGCATAGCGGCAGAGTTGGGCGACAGCCGTCTGGACACCTCGCGCATGCTGAACAGCCTGCAGGACGAAGGCCTGTTAACACTCCACCGCGGACGTATTGTCATACCATCGTTAGAAGTTTTAGTCAATAGTTAACAGCTTAGGATGAAAAAGACTGCTTTGATTATTATTATGCTGCTGGGCTTATGGACAATAGCTACCAGGGCGCAGCAGTGGCAGGCAGGCAGGGTGCTGGAACAAGCCGACGTAGAGCGGTTAGGCATGGAAACGTGCTTCCGGGCCGACACCATCAGCGACATAGTCTTTGCCCGGATGCAGGGGCGCTCCTTCCCGCAGGGATGTACGGTGTTGCGCTCCGACTTGCGCTACCTCTGCCTCTTACACCGCAATGCCGAGGGCGCCATCATTACAGGCGAGATGGTGTGCAACAAGGCTATTGCCAACGACCTTATCAGCATATTCCGCGAGTTGTATATGGCCGGATACCCCATAGAGCGTATGGTGCTCATTGACAACTATGATGCCGACGACGAGCAGTCCATGACGGCCAACAACACATCGTGCTTCTGCTTCCGTACCGTGGCCGGATCGCAGAAGCTGTCAAAGCATGCCCGTGGCCTTGCCGTAGACATAAACACGCTCTATAACCCCTGTGTTAGGCAGCGGCGCAACGGCAGCCGCAGCATTTCCCCTGCGGCCGGTGCGCAATATGCCAACCGCAGCATAGTGACGCCCTACAGAATTGTGAGCGGAGACCTCTGTCACCGCCTCTTTCTGGAGCACGGCTCCACCTGGGGCGGAAGCTGGCGCACGGTCAAGGACTATCAGCACTTCGAGAAGTAAGCCGCGCAGTGCAGTCTTATTTGCAAATCAGTATAAATAATATATGTATATGAGAAACAGAATCATCACCTTCCTGCTCTGCATAGCCATGAGTGCTGCTGCGCTGGCACAGTCCTTCCCCCGCTGCATCATGGCTGGCGACTATCCCGACCCAAGCATCATGCGCGAGGGCCGCGACTTCTACATGACCCACTCCATGTTCGACTATAACCCCGGCTTCCTCATCTGGCACTCCCAGAACCTGGTGGACTGGGAGCCAGTGTGCCGCGTGGCCACCCGCCACATAAGCAATGCCTGGGCCCCCGACCTGCTGAAGTACAACGGCAAGTACTACCTCTACTTCCCTTCAGAGGGCAAGAACTACGTCTGCACAGCCACAAACATAGCAGGCCCCTGGACCGACCCCGTTGAGGTGACGGGCAGCCGCGGCATAGACCCGGGCCACATAGCCACTCCCGACGGCCAGCGCTACCTGTTTGTTAACTTCGGCCGCATGGCGCCGCTCAACGCCGAGGGCACCGCCCTCACCGACACCCTGCGCACCGTTCACCGCGGCTGGCCCATACCCCGCCACTGGGTTACCGAGCGCCCGGCTCCCAACATCATCCTGGAGAGCCCCAAGCTCCTCTACCACAACGGCTACTACTACCTCACCTCGGCCGAGGGCGGCACTGCCGGCCCTGCCACCAGCCACATGGTGGTAAGCGCCCGCGCCACCAGCATTGAGGGGCCGTGGGAGGAGTCGCCCTACAACCCCATCGTCCACACCTACTCCGCCACCGACCCGTGGTGGTCGAAGGGCCACGGCACTCTCATAGACGATGCCGACGGCCGCTGGTGGCTTGTCTACCACGCCTATGCCCGCGGTTACCATTCCCTTGGGCGGCAGACACTGCTGGAGCCTGTAGAGTGGACGGCCGACGGCTGGTTCCGCACCATATCCACCCAGCCGCTGCCACAGGCCGAGCGCCCCATTGCCAATGGCATGCCTCTTAGCGACGACTTCAACAGCCAGCAGATGGGCCTGCAGTGGATCTTCTTCAAGGAGTATGCCCCGCAGGCCGTCACCACCGGCCAGGGCCGCCTGCTGCTTCAGGGCAAGGGGCGCGACATGACCGACAGCCGTCGTCTGCTTGTCACCGCCCAGGACAAGGGCTACGACGTGCAGGTGAAGCTGCGACAGGGCAGTGCCCGCGAGGCCGGCCTCATTCTCTCCTATAACGATACGGCCTTCAGCGGAGCCACCCTTAAGGGCCGCCAGATAGTGATTTACCACGAGGGCCGCCAGCTCAGCACCCATGCCAACACCTTCGGGCGCAGCGTTACCCTCAGGCTGCGCAACCTGGGCCAGCAGCTCACCGTGCAGGCCAGCAGCGACGGACAGCAGTGGACCACCCTTACCACCGGCCTCGACCTCTCTCAGATGAACCACAACCGCCTCAGGGGCTTCATTGCCCTCAGGCCCGGCCTGGCCGTGGCTGGCAGCGGCAAGGCAGAGTTCTCGCACTTCCAGTATAGCAGCCACGCCCCGCAGGAGGCTGACATGGCCGCTTACCTCATGGTGTACCACCGCGACGAGGACCACGGCCTGCACATGGCCATCTCGCACGACGGCTACACCTTCACCGCCTTGAAGGGCGACCAGCCCATCTTCAGCGGCGACACCATAGCCGAGCAGCACGGCATACGCGACCCACACATTTACCGCGGTCCCGACGGTGCCTTCTACCTCGCCATGACCGACCTCCACGTCTACGGCCAGCGCGACGGTTTCCGCACCACGGAATGGGAGCGCAGCGGCGACCAGTACGGATGGGGCAACAATCGCGGACTGGTGCTCATGAAGTCATGGGACCTCGTAAACTGGAAGCGTGCCAACGTGGACTTCAGCCGCCTCTTCACCGCCTGGAGCGAGATAGGCTGCGCCTGGGCACCGGAGACCATCTTCGACGAGACCACCGGCCGCTACATGATTTACCTCACTATGCGCCAGCGCAAGGAGCCAAACAAACTGTACTACTGCTACGTGAACGAGGACTACAACACCATTGAGACCGAGCCGCAGCTGCTGTTCCAGTATCCCGACGAGCATTATTCTGCCATCGACGGCGACATCACGAAGGTGGGCGACACCTACCATCTGTGCTACGTGAGCCACGACGGCTCAGCCCACATCATGCACGCCACAGGCCCCACTCCGCGAGGCCCCTGGCAGTTCGACGCCCGCCAGGTCAGCGCACCGCGCATAGGCCACGAGGCTCCCCACGTGTTCAAGCGTATTGGCGAGCAGAAGTATGTACTCATGTACGACATATACCGCCTGAACCCAATGAACTTCGGCTTCGTGGAGACCAGCGACTTCCAGAACTTCCAGGACCTGGGCGTGTTCAACGGCGGCGTTATGAAATATGTAGGTGCCGACGGCTCGCCGCTCACCTCGCCCAAGCATGGCGCCGTGGTGCAGATTACTGCCGAGGAGGCACAGACCTTGAAGGCGCTGTACTTGAACGACTGACATATAAGCTTATCAGGCGAGGAAACAGACATGACAGACAACACCGTCACCGGCCGCTTTGCTCCGTCGCCCACGGGGCGCATGCATCTTGGCAACGTGTTCAGTGCGCTGCTCTCCTGGCTTTCAGCAAGGAGCAAGGGCGGGCGCTGGCTATTGCGCATAGAGGACATTGACCCCGGGCGATGCCGCGAGGAGTATGCCCGGCAGGCTATGGACGACCTGCAGTGGCTGGGGTTGGAATGGGACGGTGAGCCTGTTTATCAGAGCCGTCGCGGCGACATCTACCGTGAGTACTACGACAAGCTTGCGGCCAAGGGTCTCGTCTATCCGTGTTACTGCACGCGTGCCGACCTGCTGGCTACTCAGGCCCCGCATGAGAGCGACGGTCGGGTGGTCTATCCCGGCACATGCCGCCACTTCGCACCCAAGCCTGGCGTTCCTGCCGCCATGCGTCTCATTGTGCCCGATGAGGATGTAGCATTTGCCGACCTTCACTATGGCCGTCATTCCGTAAACCTGGCCCGTCAGGTGGGCGACTTCATCATACGACGCAAGGACGGTGCCTGGGCCTATCAGCTGGCAGTTGTCGTTGACGATGCCCTGATGGGTGTCACCGAGGTGGTGCGAGGCCGCGACCTGCTTCTCTCCGTGCCCCAGCAACTGTATGTGGCCCGCCTGCTTGGCTTTGCCGCTCCAGAGTTTGCCCACCTGCCCCTGCTGCTTGGCAACGGTGGTCAGCGGCTGTCAAAGCGCGACCGCTCCATGGACTTAGGCGTGCTGCGCCAGAAGTACTCGGCCTGCGACATCATTGGCTGTCTGGCCTTTGCCGCCGGGCTGCAGCCGGAGCCAGCACCCGTCAGTGCCGCCAGCTTCGTGGCGGGTTTCGACTGGAGCCGAGTGCCCTGCAGCGACATATTGTTCAACGAAGAAAACCTTCCAGTTGTATAGAAAAATGAGGAAACTAAGGACGATAGAAATGGAACGCCTCACGGTGGAGGAGTTCCGGCAGGCAGAGAAGATGCCGCTTGTTGTGGTGCTTGACGATGTGCGCTCCATGCACAACGTGGGTTCGGTGCTGCGCACTGCCGATGCCTTCCGCGTTGAGGAGGTCATTATGTGCGGCATAACAGGCACTCCGCCGCATGCCGAGATCCACAAGACGGCCCTTGGAGCCGAGGACAGCGTCAGCTGGAGCCACTGCGACAATGCCGTGGAGGCCGTGGAGCGCCTGCAAAGCCGGGGCTACACCGTGCTCAGCGTGGAGCAGGCCGAGGGGGCCACCATGCTGCCAGCCTTCAGGCCGGAGCAAGGTTGCCGCTATGCCGTGGTATTTGGCAATGAGGTTAAGGGGGTGCACCAGAAGGTTATTGACATCAGCGACGGCTGCCTCGAAATTCCGCAGGCGGGCACGAAGCACTCGCTGAACGTCTCAGTGACGGCAGGCATCGTCATCTACCAGTTCTTCCAAGCTCACTCGGCATACATAGCCTCTATCTGCTCACGGTAGTTCTCGTTGAGCACGCGCCGCTTTATCTTCAGCGTGTTGGTAAGTTCGCCGCGTTCCAGTGAGAACGGCTGCGGCAGAAGGGTGAAGCGCTTCACCTGCTCATACATGGCCAACTGCTGCTGGAGGGTGTCTATGCGCTCCTGCAGCATGACGTGTATCTGCTGGTTCCGGCACAACTCCTCGCGGCTGCTGAAGCTTATGTCGTGCTGGCGGGCATAGTCCTCAAGGAGGCGGTACTCTGGCACTATGAGGGCCGACACAAACTTCCGCTCGTCGGCAATGATGGCAATCTGGTCGATATACTTGTCCACAAGGAGCTTCGACTCTATCATCTGCGGAGCTATATACTTGCCGTTGGAGGTCTTGAACAGGTCTTTGATGCGGTCCTTGAGAAACAGCTCGCCGTCTTTCAGGTAGCCGGAGTCGCCTGTGCGGAAATAGCCGTCGTCGGTAAACGACTGGCGCGTCAGCTCCTCCCGCTTGTAGTAGCCCTTTGTGATGGTTGGGCCTTTCAGCAGAATCTCGCCCTCGCTGCTTATCTTTATGCTTATCCCGTCAATGGGAATTCCAACGCTGCCCACTGTGAACGGCTTGCCAATGTGGTTGCAGCTCACGGTGGCCAATGACTCGGTAAGGCCGTAGCCCACGTCCATGCAGATGCCAATGGAATGTACGAACTCCTCAACATGGTGAGACACTGTTGCCCCTGCCGTGGGGAAGAAATTGGCATTCTCCAGACCCAGCTCGCGGCGCACGAGCGAGAATACGGTCTTGTTCAGCATGTCGTACTCTAAGCGCAGGGCCAATGGCGGCTTCTTGCCCTTGGACAGATACTCAATGTTGTGCTTCCGGCCCACCTTGAGGGCATGGCGGAACAGGTTGCGCTTCAAGCTGCCCGAACTCTCTATCTTCTCTTCCACACCCATGTACACCTTCTCCCAGAAGCGGGGCACGGCGCTCATACATGTGGGGTGGGTCTCGCGCATGGACTGCTGCACCTCCATGGGGTTGGTGTTCACTATGAGGCGGGCGCCAACGGTGATGCACAGTAGCTTCCAGCCCTTCTCAAAGATATGGGTGAAAGGCAGGAAGTTGAGCACGCGGTCGTTCTCCGTCACTGGCACACACTTGTGGTTGGCCTCCATGGCGGCGTGATACTGTCCGCAGCTTAGTGTCACACCCTTTGAGTCGCCCGTGGTGCCACTGGTATAAAGGATGTTGGCAGTGTCGTCCATGGTGGCCTCGTCTCTCAGCCGCTCCATCTCCTGCTGCCACGAGCGCTTCTTGCCCAAGGCCAGGAAGTCCTCGAAATGCATGGCAATGGGGTCGTCCTTGGCTATACTCACACGGGGGTCGAACACAATGATGTGCTTCAGGGTGCTGCAGGTGGCAAAGATGCGGCGCGCCTTGTCGTATTGAGCCTGCTCGCCCACGAAGAGGAAGCGTATCTGGGCATCGTTCACCATATACTGTATCTGCTGTTCCGAGCTGGTGGCATAGAAGGGAATGGTGACAGCCCTGATGCCCCAGGCCCCGAAGTCGGTGAAGAGATACTGCACCGAGTTTTGCGAGAACACGCCCATGTTTTCCTGCACACCTACGCCCATGGCGAGCATGGCTGCCGACACCTGGCTTACGCTTGCGGCAAAGTCGTTCCAGGAGAGCGACTTCCACTGCTTGCCGCCAAAGTCTTTATAAATGAGGGCCTCGCGGTCGCCAAAACGGGCGGCCACATCATAGATCAGACGCGATAAATGGCTATTAACCTGCATAAGCACATCTATTTAGTTACTAAGTGCAAAGATAAGTATTTTTTTCTTTACAAACAAATATTTTTCATAAAAGATGAAGCCTTGTCCTTGATTTTCTTTTGTTTTTCGCTCGTTTATTCGTAACTTTGCAACCTATTTAATACGTATTAAGATGAAGATAGCTTTAATAGGCTACGGCAAGATGGGCAAGATGATAGAGCAGATAGCCATCGGCCGGGGCCATGAGATTGTGAGTATTATTGACATTGACAACCAGGAGGAGTTCGAGAGCGAGCGCTTCGCCAGTGCCGACGTTGCCATAGAGTTCACAGCCCCGCAGGCCGCCTACGGCAACTACCTAAAGTGCTGGGCAAAGGGCGTGAAGGTGGTGTCTGGCTCCACGGGCTGGATGAAGGAGCATGGCGACGACGTGCGCAAGGCCTGCACCGAGGGCAGCACCCTCTTCTGGGCCTCGAACTTCAGCATAGGCGTGGCCATCTTCTCGGCCGTGAACCGCTACTTGGCAAAAATCATGAACCAGTTCCCGCAGTACGACGTGGAGCTGGAGGAGACCCACCACGTGCACAAGCTCGACCACCCCAGCGGCACTGCCATCACCCTGGGCGAGGAGATTGTGGCCGGGCTGGACCGCAAGACGGGCTGGGCCGAGGACACCACCGACCCGCAGCTGCTGCGCATTGACCACATACGCCGTGGCGAGGTGCCGGGCATACACACCGTGCGCTACGACTCGGAGGCCGACATCATCACCATCACTCACGATGCCCACAGCCGCAAGGGCTTTGCCCTGGGTGCCGTCCTGGCAGCAGAGTATACCAAGGACCATAGCGGCCTGCTCACCATCAGCGACATGATGAGCCCCCTAAGTTAGGGGGATAGGGGTCTGAACAAGCGCAGGCCCGACAAAAGATTTCTAATAAGGTCTGATTATCGCGTGTTCAGACCCCCCACCCCCTAACTTAGGGGGCGAAT
>JAFTAR010000078.1 GCA_017455495.1 Prevotella sp. | reverse complement strand
CAGATGAAGGGGCCTACACCCTTTGCGTCGTTGTCGCGTATTGGCTCAGAGAGGTAGTAGTCGTAGGAGCCGTCGCGCCTGGTGTTCTCGCGGGCCGTGGCATTGGGGTTGATACTCCTAAGGGCTGCCTCCACCTGCGGACTGACACCCGGGCCAAGACCTGCCACAGAGCAGCAGTTGGTGAGCGATATGGTGGAATCGGCATTGACGCGTATGAAGTTGTTGATGATGCCCTTGTAGGCCTTGATGCCTGCATCGCGGTACTGAGTGCCGAGGTATCCCTTGCGGTATGCCTTTAGCAGCACGTAGGCAAACATTGACGAGCAGGTGCTCTCAAGGTAGTTGCCCTGGCGTGTGGGTGAGTCCATGACCTGATACCACACTCCCGACTGCTGGTCCTGCCAGCGGATTACTGCGTCAAGGTCTTTCCTTAGCAACTCTATCACCTCCTGGCGGCGAGCATAGTCCTCGGGCAGAGCGTCGAGCACTTCGATGAGAGCCATGGAGTACCATCCCTGTGCCCTACCCCAGCAGTGCTGTGACAGGCCTGTGATGCTGTCTGCCCAGAACATGTTGCGGTTCTCGTCATAGGCATGGCGGTTCAGCCCCGTCACGGGGTCGAGGGTGCGGTTGTAGGTAATGGTGAGCTGGTCAACGGCATCGTCGTAGATTTTCGTCACCTCACCGCGGCGCACTTCACGCGGTGTGGCGGTGATGGGAGCCGTGAGGCAGCGGAACGGCAGACCCATGAAGATGCCGTCGAGCCACACCTGATAGGCATAGATGGCCTTGTGCCAGTAGACACGGTCGGCCACAGTGCGAGGCTGTTCGCGCAGCTGGCGCATAAGGGTCTGCATGGCCAGGAGGTTCTTAGGTTCGGGACGCTGCTGGTACATACGGGTTACGAAATGGCCAGTGCGTATGTTGTCGAGGTTATAGTCAAGGAGGTTGAAGCCGCGAATCTCGCCTGCGGCGTTGATCATAGTGTCGGTGTACATCTGGCAGTAGTCCATGATGCTCTGTCCGCCGTAGCGCAGGTAGGTGTCGAGCATGCCTTCAAGCTCAATGCCCATGACATAGCTCCACTTCGGGCGGTTGGAGAAGTCAAGCAGGTAGGACTGCGGCACGCGCCTCATCTCGGAGTATGTCATCCACTCCGAGTAGTGGCGGTAGGGCTTCTGCTGAAGTGCCAGGCCGCCATTGACGAAGAGCTGGCTGAAACGCACGTCGCGGGTCTTGCCGGTGATGGTGTTACCGCGCTCCACGCCGTCGAAGCGACAGTTCTTCACGTCAATGTCATAGACGTAGGTGTCCTCCTCCAGACCAATGATCTGCACTCCATAGCGTGAGTGCTGGCAGGTAACGTTCTCCATGAGCACGTTTCTCACCGTGGGGTAGTTTCCACGGCAGCATATCTCGTTGTGCTCGTAGTCCAGGTTTATCTTCAGCACGCTCTCCTTGCACTGTCCGACGGTGACATCGCGCATAAAAATGTTCTCAATGATGCCTCCGCGGCAGGAGTTGGTCTTTATCCTCAGCACGCGCTCCAGTTCAGGCGAGTCCATGATGCAGTCGTGGGCAAAGATGTTGTTTGCGCCGCCGCTGATCTCAGAGCCTATTACCACGCCGCCGTGTCCGTTCTTCATCTCACAGCGGCGTATGATGATGTTCTGTGCCGGCATGGCACGCTCGCGTCCGTCGCGGTTGCGTCCGCTCTTGATGGCTATGCAGTCGTCGCCGGTGTTGAAGAAGCTGTCCTCAATGATGACGCGGTCGCACGACTCCGGGTCGCAGCCGTCGCCATTGGGGCCGTCGTTAATCATCTTCACGCGGCGCACGGTGATGTCGGTAGACTTCAGGGGGTGTATCACCCAGAAAGGTGAGCGCAGCAGGGTGATGTCCTCCATGAGAATGCGCTGGCACTGGTTGAAGTTCACGAGCTGCGGGCGCAGTCCGTCCTGAGGCCCGAAGGTGCGCTCCGGGGTGCGGTTGCCCTGGTCGTCGGTCATGGGCACTCCGTCCTCGCCTGCCTGCAGCAGTCGGGGCCTTGCGCCGCGCTTCTGGCTAATGGTGCCTTCAGTCCAGCCGAAGTGAGTGGCTCCGCACCAGGGCCACCAGGTCTCGTTGGAGCCGCCACCGTCAATGGTGCCCAAGCCGGTGATGGCGATATCGGTCTGACGGAAAGCATAGACGCAGGGCGACAGGTTGTAGCAGTCCAGGCCTTCCCATGATGTCTCTACGATGGGGTACAACTCCGGCTGGAATGCAAACTCCAGCACTGCACCTTCCTCCACATGCAGGTTCACGTGGCTCTTCAGGTGGATGGCTCCTGTAAGGAAATGCTGGCCTGCTGGCACTATGACGCGGCCGCCGCCTTTGCGCGAGCATTTATCAATGGCCTTCTGGATGGCACGTTGGTTCTGGGCGGCAGTGGCATCGGGGCGTGCGCCAAACTTGGTAATCACGTAGTCTTTGCCACTTATCTGCGGCGTCTGTACGCTCTGCTCCACCTGGTGATACACATTATCATCCCACACGGCAGCGTGGGAAGAGAGTGCAAAAACCATCATGAGGAGCAACGCGGGTAAAAGTTTCCTCATATATTTATTAGTTTTAGCGTTTTAGGGCACAAAGATAACAAAAAAGGGCGACACACCGCCCTTTTTTACATTATTTAAATTAAATTCACATGCCGGAATCTAAAGCAGATGGAGCTGGCCAATGAAGTAGAGCACTCCATAGCCGAGCACCATTGAGAGAATGCCCACGATGATGCCGATGCGCGCCATGTCGTTCTGCTTCACCATATTGGTGGCATATGCCAGTGCGTTTGGCGGGGTGCTGATGGGCAGCACCATGGCACTGCTCGAAGCAATGGCAACGCCGATGAGCACTGTGGATGTGCCCCCAATGGCATCAAGCTTGTCGCCCATGGCAGCACAGACCACAGCCAGGATGGGCATGAGCAGGGCTGCCGTGGCCGAGTTGCTGATGAAGTTGCTGAGGCCGTAGCAGATGAGGCCAGAGAGGATGAGGATGACAATTGGCGAGAAGTCGCCAAAGGGTATTGCCTTGACGATGAGTGCTGCCAGGCCCGACGAGTTGAGGCCGTAGCCAAGGGCGAAACCGCCTGCCACCATCCAGATGACGCTCCAGTTTATCTCCTCCAGGTCCTGGCGGCCTATCACTCCTGTCAGGGCAAACACCACGAAGGGAATCATAGCCACGGTGTAGGAGTTGATGCCGGTCACGGTGTCAAGCAGCCAAAGGAGCACGGTGACAAAGAATGTGACGATGACGATATACGTCTTGCGGTCTTTCTTCATGGTGCTCTCAATGTTCAGCTCAATGGTCTTCTGAGAGAAGGGGAACATCTTCCTAAGCAAGAACCAGCCCAGGAAGAGCAGCACTATTACCAGCGGCAGCATGAACATCATCCACTGGCCGAAGCCAAGCCCCATGTTCAAGCCCTCCGGGTCGTTGAGATATTTCAGGGCGATGGTGTTTGGCGGGGTGCCGATGGGGGTGCCCATGCCACCAAGGTTG
This sequence comes from Prevotella sp., assembly GCA_017455495.1. Classification (GTDB taxonomy): domain Bacteria; phylum Bacteroidota; class Bacteroidia; order Bacteroidales; family Bacteroidaceae; genus Prevotella. The sequence goes on along the minus strand of JAFTAR010000078.1, from coordinate 4,071 downwards.
GCAGCGAGGGGAATGCTCAGTGCCAGGGCTATGCGGCCCTTGCCCTCAGGCGGCAACTGCTTGAACACCGGGGTGAGGAAGGTGAGCATCATGGCCGCCGTGGCGGTGTTGGAAACGAACATTGAGAAGAGACCCGTGATGAGCAGGAAGCCCAGCAGCACGTTGTCGCTTTTCTTGCCAAACGGCTTCAGCAGCACCTTTGCCAGCTGCGAGTCAAGGCCGGTCTTTGTGGCGGCAATGGCCAGGATGAAACCACCGATGAAAAGCATGATGACGGGGTCGGCAAAGGTGGCCATCACTCCTTTGTAGCTCAGCAGCTGCCCCACTTGGTCAGGGTCGCACATCCACTTCACGCCGCTGTCACTACAGAAAAGCAGCATCATGACAATAATGGCTACACTGGTGGCCCAGCTGCTCACCACCTCCATGATCCACATCAGGGTGGCAAACACGAAGATGGCGATGATGCGCTGGTGAACAATGGTGAGGCCCTCAATGCCGAAGGCCGACGTGGGCAGGTTCCAGATGACGAGCGTGATGATGGCTACGAGAACGGCCTCAATGGTCTGTTTGCGCAGCCTGGCGGGGTGGTCCTTCTGGGCCTGATGCCTCTTGTGGTAGGCGTCAAGCAGATGGAATCCGTGAAAACTTTTAAACATGTCTTTTTACCTTATTTAGATATTTGTTTCTTTTGCGGCTGCAAAAGTACAAATAATTATTACAAAAAAGGCAAGTTTAACATTCTTTATCCGTGTCACGCCCGCAAGTTTATTTCTCCTGTCAGTATATGTAGGCCCTGAATTCCCTTACTGCGCCCGGTGCTCCCTGCTCAGCGCGGGGCAGCAGTTCAAGGGCAGTGACGGTCTGCACCGAGCCGAGGTCTATGACCAGCAGGTGAGGCAGGGCTGCGGAGCGCTCAGTCTGCCAGTAGGTAGACTCCTGCAGGTCGAAAACCTTGTCGCCGGTGTGGTTGCCGCCGGCATCCTCGCTGTCAGCATACTTCGTTGTCCATGTCTCGCGGGAGAGGCGGTGGCCGTCCTGGCCTTGCAGGTATAGCTCGGCAATGGCCACGCGGGTATTGTCCTGGTGGGTGCTGAGGCACTCAATGGCAAGGTAGCGGCCTTGCTGCGGAGCAGCGAAGCGGAAAGTCTGCCAGCCGTTGCCAGGGGCGGCGGTGATGGCTCCGGCGGCAAAACCGCCGGACACAGTGGCGGTGCCGGACACGGACGGGAGGGTTCCTGCGGCAAAACCGCCGGACAGAGTGGCGGGGGCAAGGGTGCTGAGGGAGGGACGGGCGGCGGGGTCGTTGTGAACGGCAGGGCGGTCAAGCTGGAGCTTGTTAAGTTCTGGCTCGGCCTGTCCCCAGACGGCGGCTGCGCGGGGGCCTGTGATGTCAAGGACAATGATTTCGTTGCGGCCTTTCTTAAGCCAGCAACCGGGCATGTAGAGCGTCTGCTGCGGACCGATGCTCCAGATGCGACCCAAGGCGTGTCCGTTAACCCACACCTGGCCCTTGCCCCATGTCTCAAAGTCAAGGAAGGTGTCCCCCACCCTATTTATATTAAAGTAGCCGCGATAGTAGCCTATGTGCTGCATGTCGCCGCCGGTAAATGCACCGGCATGGTTTGACGCTTGCACGCTGAAAGCGGCCACGGCCTGCTCATAGTCATCGCTAACGGGATACTGCTCCCACTGCTTCGGCTTCCATACAATCTCGTTCTCATGGGTGTCGGCAGTTATGGTGACGTCAGAGACGATGCCCTTGTAGTCCTTTATGGCGCGGCCGAAGTTGATGCGGCCCATAGCCTCCACGAGGATTACGAGTTTCTGTCCTGCACGGACAGGCGGCAGCATCAGTGAGCGCTCGTTCATGACACGGTCTATCTTGCCAACGAAGCTGCCGTCAATAAACACCTGGGCATAGTCGTGGATGTCGGCGGTGAGTACACTCCGCACAGGAATCTCAGGCAGCATGGTGGCATAGAACATTGAGCCCCAGCCCAGGTTCATCTCCTCGAAGGTCTGCAGTGCCCCGCTGGTCTTGGCATCCTCCGGCTTTGTGGCGTAGAAGAAAGGAGCAAACTCTGTGAGTTCGAAGCGCGGCACGGTGATGACCGGCATAGGTGCGCGAGGAATGGAGGGCAGACGCTGACCGCCATTGTAGCGCGCCAGCATCTCGCGCAGCTGGTGGTATTTAGGAGTGGCCTGGCCGTATTCATTGATGGGGGCGTCGTAGTCGTAGCTGGTGACATCGGGGGCGAAGCCGGGACTGTTGGCACCTGCCCAGTGGCCAAACGACGTGCCGCCGTGGGTCATGTAGAGCGAGAAGCTGATGCCCTTGGAGAGCATCTCCTCCAGGCCGGCCACCATGGCATCGGCAGGGCGCGTCTCGTGGCGTGCTCCCCACTTGTCGAACCAGCCGCTCCAGAACTCAGAGCACATCAGCGGAGCGTCGGGACGCATCTCGCTGAGGCGGCGAAACTGCTGGTCGATATTGGCACCAGTGCCAAAGTTCATGGTCCATGTCAGGTCGTCAAGGCCGTTCTTCCAGAAGTTTGACGACCAGTCGCACTGGAACAGCGTCATCTGCTCGCCCCATGCCCCTCTTATAATATCCCTCATGGCACTCATGTAGGCCTTGTCCTCGCCGTAGGAGCCATATTCGTTCTCAACCTGCACCATGATGATGGGGCCGCCGTTGTAGATGGCGTATGGACGGAGCTGCTCGGCCAGCTTCTCCTCGAATATCCTGGCGCGCTCCATGAAAAAGGGGTCTTGCTCGCGCAGGCGGATGTCTCTCTTCTTAAGCAGCCACCAGGGCAGGCCGCCCATCTCCCACTCGGCACAGGCGTAAGGGCCGGGGCGCACTATGACGTACATGCCGTTCTTCTGTGCCAGGCGGCAGAACTCGGCCACGTCGGCCTGTCCCTCAAAGCAGAACTGGTCCTGCTGCTGCTCGTGGTAGTTCCAGAACACATAGATACATAGTGTATTCATGCCCAAAGCCTTGCACATCTTGATGCGGTGCTCCCAGTAGGGGCGCGGGATGCGGGGATAATGCACCTCGGCGGCCTTGATGATAAAAGGCTCGCCGTTCAGGAGGAAAGCTCGCTGGCCAATGGTGAAACTTCCGTGTCCGGCGGTTTCCCCGCCGGAAGCTATGGCAGGGACGGGCAAACCGCCGAGCAGCAGGGCAGCAAAAGCCGTCATAATTATTGCTCTTTTCATGAAGGCATGAGTCTGGTTTTAGAAGTCAAGGACAAGGCTTTGGCGCGGACGCAGCTGCACGTCGGAGGAGATGTCGTAGTAGCGGCCGGTGAGGATGTCGCGAACACGGGAGGCCTGGCCTGTCACCTCGCGGTAGCGGTCAACATGAAGCGTGGCGGGACTGTTGGTGCCGTTCAGAACGGTGAGCACGGTACGGCCTTCCAGCTGGCGGGCAATGACATACACACCCTCGAAGGGGATGAACTGCTTCATGGTGCCCCGAGTTATGACTTCGTTACCCTGACGCCAATGGAGCAGCCGGCTAAGCCATCCGAACATCTGCTGCTGCTGGGCAGTGCGCCCCTCACGGGTAAAGGCGCTGCGGCTGTCACCGGGGAATCCGCCGGGGAAGTCCTGACGCACATTGCCGTCGGTCACCTCCTTTGTGCCGTTCATCATTATCTCCGTGCCGTAGTACAGCTGCGGGATGCGGCGCACGGTGAGCAGCAGTGTCAGGGCCTGCTTCAGCATGAGCGAGTCGTGGCCGGTGCCGAGGAAACGGTCGGTATCGTGGTTCTCAATGAAGGCCAGCACACTTGAGGGGTTGGGATACAGATAGTCGTAGACGAAGGAGTTGTAGAGCCTGTTCATGCCCTGCCACCAGCCGTCGGTGTCCTCGTTCTTTGCCTGCGACAACTTGTCGAAGAACGAGAAGTCCATGACTGTTTTGAGTTGAGAGTTGAGAGTTGAGAGTTGAGAGTTGGCCTGCCATGCAGCCGTGTAGGCCGGTTCGGTGACCCATGTCTCGCCCACCGTGTTGAAGTTGGGGTACTCGTCGTTAAGCTCGCGCATCCACTCTGCCAT
>JAFTAR010000077.1 GCA_017455495.1 Prevotella sp. | reverse complement strand
CCTTGGTGTCGCCGAACACTGGGTCTGGCAATACCAGACGCTTCTTGGGTTTTGCTTTTCTCATTTTATTTGATGTTTAATTCTGCATGGGGCTGTCTGCCGTTCTTCAACGTCCGCTCCCGGACATTTACTCAACCTTGTCTAAGATTCTCCAGCAAAACGTTTTTACTTTTAAGTTTCTGAGTTTTGTAAGTTCTTGAGTTTTTGAGTCTTTTGAGTTCCTCCTTCGTTCTGAGCCTGCTCATCACCGAGCACTCATAAAACATCAAAACTCAAAAACTCACTAACTCTTCTTACTTTTTCTTTGCAGCCTTCGGGCGCTTGGCACCGTACTTTGAGCGGCGCTGCTGGCGGTTGGCCACACCGGCGGTATCAAGCGTGCCGCGCACGATGTGATAGCGCACGCCGGGCAGGTCCTTTACACGACCGCCACGCACCAGCACGATGGAGTGCTCCTGCAAGTTGTGTCCCTCTCCGGGGATGTAACTGTTAACTTCCTTCTGATTAGTCAGACGGACACGGGCTACCTTACGCATAGCCGAATTAGGCTTCTTAGGTGTTGTGGTATAGACACGCACGCAGACGCCGCGGCGCTGAGGACAGTTGTCCAGCGCAGGCGACTTCGACTTGTCTACGATCACCTTTCTGCCTTTGCGAACCAATTGTGAAATTGTAGGCATAGTTTAATTTACTTTTTTGTTTTTTATTTATATATATTATAATATGTGTCAATATTCCACAATACGCCCTCACAGAGCAAGGGTGTATTTCGGGCTGCAAAGGTACAACTTTTTTGTTAATCAGCCTAATTTTCACAGACTTAATAGCCTACAGGATATATTAATTTAACAAGATATAACTTTTAAGAACAACCTATAACACTATTCATGCCAACAATTTGTCACTTTTGCCTCATCGTGAGTGCATAAGGCGGCCGTCGGGCGATATTCCGGCAGCACTCACAGTAATGCGTGTCTGCTTGCCGTTATTGAAGAATCTCGCAGTGAAGACGCCATGCTCGTCTGTCCTGGCATTTGGGTTCCAGTAGAGCGTGCGGCGGTAGTCGGCAGGCAGGTCTCCGTCATCAAGGGTCATGTTGTTGTAGTTTGGCTGGTAGAATTCCCAAGGTTCGCTGATGCCGCGTAAATAGATATGGCGGTCGCGGAAGGTGGGCTGCACGCCGTCGTCAGGTATTAGCGCCAGTTCCACCGTGGCATCCGGGGCATGGCTGTCATGCGTCATCAGCGAGTCTTCGGTGCGCGGTTCGTAGTCGGTGAACACGCGTATGTCCTGCAGCCTCTTCAGCTTCAGCTGCCTGTACATATACTGCGAGGTGCGGTTGGCCACGAAGAGTCCGCTCCGCTCGGCCAGGTCGTTACTGGTGAATGGCGAGTAGTTGCGGTAATAGGTATGTCCCTCCAGCCGGCCGTCCACATTATATGTTATAGGGTAGTTCATGTTGCCGAAGAGGAGGCGGCACACCTGCACGGGAAACTGCCTCATGTCGAGTTTGCCGTAGCTCAGACCGCGGTCGGTGATGTCGTTATACAGGTCGTAGGCGTTCATCACAAAAGCCGGCTTGTGCCAGTCCACTGCGCGCCGTCCCCTCCTGTGGCCACGCACGCTGACGTTTCCAAGCTGGTGCACGTCGTTCTCCATGGACAGCTCTGACAGCGTGTCAATGAGCATCTCGTAGGATATTTCCGGCTGGTGCTTCTCGTAGTAGGTGTAGTCGTGGGTGAAGATGGGGAAGAAGAGGTCGCGCTTCACGTAGAAGTCGGGAAATTCGTCCTCGTTGGTCCATTTTGTATCCTGCCGCGAGGCCATGTTCAGGCGCAGGGAGTCCTGCACCTTGTAGGCTTTCATGTTCAGGTAGCCAATGCCGTAGAAGGGCGGGATTTCAAAGACGAACCGCCCGTTCTGAGTGCGCTGTACCGACCCTACCGTCTGCCTGCCAACGGTCAGTTCAGCCTCCACCAGCACTTCACGCCTCAGGTTTCCATGGTTCACGCCCAAGTCGTTGTTGGCATCGCCAATGCTGCCAAGGCTGTAGTCGCTTGCACCGGTAGAGACTTCTCCTTCGTCGGTTGAAGTAAATGCCGCGTCGCCGGAATCATCTGCCCAGGGGTCAATATAGTTGTCATCTTCCTCTGTATTGCCGGCTATGCGCCCCACGCCATACTGCCATTGGCTCACTTCGTCGGGTTCTACGGGTGTTATGCCCAGCGTCTTGTAGACGGCACCCTCCACCGTCAGCGTGCGTTCCGGCTGGTAGCGCATGTCGCGGCTGCCCTGTGCCAGTTCCTCCCATTTGTATTTCCGCCAGCCCTGCACCATCATCAGCAGGTCCAGGTGGCGGCGGTGCATGTCATCGTCGGCTTCGAAATAGTGGGCGGGATAGGCTATGAAGCCGCGCAGCTCGCTTGACAGCAGCAGGTCGGTCATCAGGTTCCCGTCATTATAAGTAGGCTCGTCGGTATAGCTGTCGCGAATGGCCAATGAGAATGTAGCCGGCCCGCTCACCTCGGGCAGGGTGACAGGCACCTCCACCTGCTGGTAGGGGTCGTATGTCTGGTTTAGCGGCACGTTGGCAGTGATGATAGCATCATCGTGCTCATGGTTGTTCACGAATATCAGCCTGTCGGCCAGAATCTGTCCGCTGCCGTTGAACAGGGTTATGTTGGCAACGCCGGATGGCATACTGTCAAGAGGAAGTGCCAGCGTGGCAGGTTCATTTCCCGATGGGAACTGCAGCTTTTGGAAGTGCTTCAGCACCCCCCGGCAAAGAATGCTTACGCCATACTCCTCGCTGGCAGGCAGCGAGGCGGGGATTACGGTGAGCCTGTTGCCTTCTATATGCATGGCGGCTCCCTGACTCTCGGCACGCGGCAGGTCGAAACTCCAGTCGCGGCCGTTCCATGTAAAGGTGGCTTTCAGCCTGCGGCTTGACGGCGTGACTGTAAATGAGCCTCGCCCCATGTATTCGGTCTGTATGTCAACAGCCTGCTGCTGGGCATTCTGAATTTTGCCTCTCACATTCACGGCCTGCCCGTTCTGGTCGGTCACTTCAAAGGCAATATGGTTTTCCACCCCGGCTATGAGGTGGCCCCCCTCGGGGTAGAACTGCACCAGGAGTTCGTCCCTTTTCTGTCGCGGCAGGCGGGTCTTGGGGCGCTGGTACATCCGGCGAACGTCGTAGTCGCCAACGCTGTCAGGCTTGCTGTATACCGGCAGCACGCGGCTGTACAGCCCGTCCCAAACGCGGTAGTAGTCGGCAGCCATCTGGCGGTTGTAGAAGTGCCACGTCTCGTCGGTGCGGTAGTAATGGTGGCGCATGTTGAAGTTCAGCATCCACCGGGTATAGGCCCGCAGTTCATAGTAGCCGCTGTAGAGCGAGTCCTCAAGAAGGAACTGCCCGCAGCTGAAGTTACCGTCGGGACTAACCACGACCGTCTGGCGCTCCACGAGCAGACCGTCGGGAGAGAGCAACTCCACGTAGAGCAGGCGACTCATGTCGGTAGGCATCAGGTTGTCGGCACGCACCACGTAGGCCTTGTACCACAGGGTGTCGCCCACGAAGTAGCACGCATTGTCGGTATGCACATATACCTTCTCCTGCACCTGACTTACAGAGGCCTGCTCAAGGGCATGGCGCAGGGAGTCCAAGCCCTGGGCTGCGGCGGGCAGGGCAAGGCAAACAGCGGAAAGAAGAAAGAGTACAAGTCGTTTGGTCATAGTCCTTGTGGTCATGGTTCTTGTGCTATTATCTGTTTAGGACAGCAAGCTGTCGGCGTGCAAAGTTACAAAGATTTATGTAAAAAAAGCAAGAATCTTTCTTCGTTTCAATAATTTTCTTTAACTTTGTGCCGTTTTCACAAATTATACTATTAAAAAAGATGAGAAAGAACTGGTTCTTATTGGTCCTGGTATTGGTTGGAAGCCTTGCCATGACATCGTGTATTGACAAACTGATAAAAGGTCTCACCCATGAAGCCACAGCTCAGGCCGACATGGACGATGACGACGACATGGATGACGACGATGACATTGATGACGATGATGACATGGTGCGTCTCTCAGGCCGTCACCGCAGTGGTGGCGAGGGCAGCGAAGCCCGCCATCGCGACGAATACGACGATTCCGACGATGCGGTTGCCACACTCCTGAACAAGATAGCCCGGCGCAACAGGGAGAGCGAGGTCTCCATGCGCGAAGAGGAGTCTATTGACAGAATACTATCGGAAAGGCGCCTTACCGATGAAGACCTCTATGGCATGTCGGCAACGGATCTGTCCATTCTGCGCAACACCATCTATGCACGCCATGGCTACCGCTTCACACGCGACGACCTGTTCAACTATTTCTCTATGTTCGACTGGTATGTGCCCGTGACCAGCAATATGACCACGGCCTACAACTCAATGTCGGCCACAGAGCGGTATAATGTTGACTTTATCCGCAGGCACGAGCAATGAGAACCAGTGTATTATTAGTCCTGACTGCCCTCTCAGTGTGCTTAGGTTGCGGCAGGAATGCCGATGCCCACAATGGCGACAGCAACATTCCTGCTGCCGACAGCTTGGTCACGGACGTAGAGGAAGAGAATATCGCAGCCATAGAGGACACTGTTCCTTTCTATGCCCGGCGGCTCATGACGGCCTACCCCGACTACGTGCAGAGCTATGACGATGGGATGCTGGTGTTCGCCGACGGCTCTACGCTGCAAGGCGATGACGGCAGGGAGAAAACGTTTGTCGAGATGCTTGACGACTGCGATGCAGAGGATATGTTCACAATGACCTACGACACCACTGCCGACTCGCCGGCCTATCTAAACGACTGCGGGCGTGGACGCTGCGAGCCTCTGTTTAAAAAGATGTACGGAAAGAGCGAGACAGAAGTACGCAGCCACCTGGTGAATGTAGAGTGGTTTGGTCAGCGCATACCGTTTACCAGCATCAACGGTGCCTCACGACACCTGGCCGACGTGGCGGCAGAGTTGGCTGCCATGCCCCAGTTGAGAAGGTATCTCACGGGGGCCTCGTCTTTCTATTGGCGCAAGGTGAGAGGAGCCAACAGGCAGAGTGCACACAGCTACGGCATAGCCATCGACATCAACACCAGCTTCTCCAACTACTGGCTGTGGTCAAACCCCGGCAAGTCCGAGACCGACCGCCTGCGCTATGAGAACCGCATTCCACAGGAAATAGTAGCCGTCTTCGAGAAGCACGGATTCATCTGGGGAGGACGCTGGTACCACTACGACACCATGCACTTTGAATACCGGCCTGAGTTCCTTCCCGACTTCCAACCTTAAACTTACAGAATTATGTCAATTGTACTTATAATAATCCTCGTTTTCCTGGTGCTGCTCCTGTCAGCACTCTTCATTATCTACAACACCCTGGTGCAGCTGCGCAACAAGGTTGACGAGGCCTTCTCCACCATGGACGTATGCCTGAAGAAGCGTTTCGACCTCATTCCCTCACTTGTTGAAGTGACCAAGGGCTACGCCCGCCACGAGAGCAGCGTGCTGGAGGACATAGCCCGGAGGCGCAGCGGCATTCCCGCCGGCGACATCAACGGACAGCTGCCCGCCGAGGCAGGCATCAGCCAGGCCCTGAAGCAGATTTTTGTAGTGGCCGAGGCCTATCCAGACCTGAAGGCCAACACCACCTTCCTCACCCTGCAGGAGCAGCTGGTGAAGATGGAGGACGAAATATCGCTCTCACGCCGCTACTATAACGGCAGCGTGCGCCAGTACAACAACAAGTGCCAGCAGTTTCCCACGAACATCGTTGCCGGCATGATGGGCTTCCGCACAAGGCCCATGTTCGCCGTTGGGAGCGAGGAGGAGCGAAGGGCCGTAAATATTAACCTGTAAAGACCAATGCCGATGAAACGCCTGTTCATGCTTGCTGCCTTCATTTTGGCAGTCGTCTCTGCCGGTGCCAACCGTGGAGGCTTCTATTATGATAATGTACGCGTGGATGCCCAGGTTCACAAGGACAACAGCTGGGACATCACCGAGACCTTCGACATAGTGTTCCAGGAACCCCGTCACGGCTTCTACCGCTACATTCCCTACACCTACAAGCTTCTCCACGACGTTGCCGAGGAGGGCCAGCCGGAGCAGATGGAGTGGTTCCACTATGAGAGCGATGTGGACGACATTTCCGTGCCTGGATGGGACTACACCCTTGAAGACAGCGACGACGAGTTCTGCATCATACGCATTGGCAATGCCTACCGCGAGGTGACGGGGGCTCAGCGCTACGTCATAAATTACACATATACCTATAGCGACGACCGCCGCCCTGCCTACGACTACCTGCTGCACACCATTCTGGGCACCGAGTTCGAACAGGAGATAAACCACTTTGAGTTCAACATCAGCTTCGACAAGCCCCTGCCCGACGACATTGCCGACCGCCTTGAGGTGTATGGCGGCAAGTATGGCAGCCGCAGCACCATGGACTGCACCCTGACCGAGGTGACGCCGACAAGCATCTGCGGCGAGGCTTACGACATTGAGCCGCGCTGCGGCATAACGCTCTTTGCCACTCTGCCTGCCGGCTACTATGAGGGCACGCACGGAGCCAGCCTTCTGCTCCACTATATCCTACTGGTCATTTCAGCCATCCTCATCATCACTGTCATTATTATGGCCTTGGCCACCAAGAGGCCTCTTGTCACCAAGGTGATAGAGTTCTACCCGCCCGAGGGGATAAGCAGTGCCGAGGTGGGCACCATCATCGACACCACTACCGACACCATCGACATCACCTCGCTCATTCCCTGGTTGGCCGGGCAAGGCTACATCAAGATCAAGGAGATAGTATCGGGCCGCCTGTTCAAATACACCGACCTTGAGCTGACTTGGCTGCGCCCCTTGCCTGCCGATGCTCCACAGTATCAGAGCAAGCTTATGAGCCTGCTCTTCTCCGACGGCACCGTGGTGCGAATGAAAGACATTGGCGAGAGGCCCCAGACCATGCAGGAAATAAGGAAATCGCTTTCCGACTGCTTCAAGGGCGACCGCAAGCTCACCAACACCAGCTGCGCCCCCATACTTATGCTCTTCCTGTTAGGCATTTTCGGCACGCTGGCCTTAGCCACCAACAATGCGGTGAGCACATGGATGAGCGAGCGCTTCTGGGAGGCAGTGTTATTCTTCGGGGTTTTCTACGCCATAGGCACCATTTGGCGAGCAGGCAATGCAGGCAGCGACTTGCTGAAAACCACTACCCGCCTGCTCCTTGTTACGCTGACAAAGGCTGCCCTTATGCTGGGCACATGCTTCGTCTACTGTTTGATAACGCTCAACGACTACGGGCTGCCATCCGGGTGGGTCACAGTTTACACTCTGTATATAGGCAGCTTCATTGCCAGCGAGCTATGCGGCCGCTTCCAGGTTGACACCCCCTACCGCACCCAGATGATGGGGCGCCTGCTGGGATTCCGCGAGTTCATTGAGACGGCCGAGAAGCCGCAGCTGGAGCACCTCCAGGCCAACGACCCGCAGTATTTCTACCGCGTGCTGCCCTACGCCATGGTGTTTGGCCTGAGCGACAAGTGGGCCGACCTGTTCCGCAATATTGAGCTGCAACAGCCCGACTGGTACGAGACGTCATCGCCCACACCGCTCATGGGCTATGCCCTGGCCAGCAACATGGCCCACAACTTTACCACCACGGCCAACAATGCCATCACCACCATAGGCCACAGCTCCGACTCCGGCGGTGGCGGCGGCTTCTCAAGCAGCGGTGGCGGCGGTGGATTCTCCGGCGGCGGCGGTGGCGGCGGCGG
>JAFTAR010000076.1 GCA_017455495.1 Prevotella sp. | reverse complement strand
TAAATATTTCTCCTAATTAGTGAATTGTATTTCTCCAAATTAGTGAACTGCATTTCTCTCAATTAGTGAAAAAATAAGGCGTATAGGTCATAAATTAATGATAAATTCGTGAACAATTAATGGCAATTCGTGTTTAAAAAGAAAAGAATCATGAAAAAGACATATATCATTCCTGTAACAAATACCATCGTTGTGGAAGCAGCACAGACTTTACTTGCTGGCTCCGAAAAAGTAAACTTCAAGTCGGGCACGGCTTCAGAGTGGGGCTCCCGCCAGGCAAGCCAGTGGAGTGGCGGCTGTCCGTAAGGATGGCCGCCATCTTCGTATGCCGGAAATAAAAGGGAAAAATGAATTTTTCCGTCCTTTTCTTCTTCCATACGGAAAAAAGTAGTAACTTTGTAGCCGGTTTATGAATACTAACGACAAGAAGGACGGTGTGCTTCAGGCTGTGGAGCACATCCTTGACAGCTATCTGGAGATGAACGGGCATCGGAAGACGCCCGAGCGCTATGCAATTCTGAAGGCCGTGTACAGCACCGACGGCCACTTCACACTTGACGAACTGGGGCAGAAACTGGAGGCGGAATACCGCTTCCCCGTGTCAAGGGCCACGCTCTACAACACGTTGAACCTGTTCATGGAGCTGCGGCTCGTGATAAGGCACCGCTTCCACGGCACCACGAAGTATGAGGCATGCTATGCCGACGACAGCCACTGCCACCAGATATGCACCGTGTGCGGAAGGGTGACGGAGGTGAAGGCGCCGGAGATTGCCGATGCCATAGACAGGATGCACCTGAAGCGGTTCCGCAAGGACGGCTTCACATTATATATATATGGCATCTGCTCAACCTGTCAGGGGGCCATAACAAGAAAGAGCAGGAAGAACAAAGGCAAAACAAAATAAAACAAAGGAGATATGAACAACGGAAAAGTTGACGTCCTGCTGGGACTGCAGTGGGGCGACGAAGGCAAAGGCAAGGTGGTTGACGTGCTGACCCCTCGCTACGACGTGGTGGCACGGTTCCAGGGAGGCCCCAACGCCGGCCACACCCTGGAGTTTGAAGGCCAGAAATACGTGCTGCGCAGCATTCCCTCAGGAATATTCCAGGGCGACAAGGTGAACATCATAGGCAACGGCGTGGTACTGGCCCCCGACCTCTTTATGGACGAGGCCCGTGCCCTGGAGCAGAGCGGCCACCCGCTGAAGCAGCGCCTGCACATATCGAAAAAGGCCCACCTCATTATGCCCACCCACCGCGTGCTTGACGCTGCCTACGAGGTACAGAAGGGAAAGAACAAGGTGGGAACAACGGGCAAGGGCATTGGCCCCACGTATACCGACAAGGTGAGCCGCACCGGACTGCGCGTAGGCGACATCCTGGAGGACTTCGAGGCTAAGTACGCCGCAGCAAAGGCCCGCCACGAGGCCATACTGAAGTCGCTGAACTTTGAGTACGACATCACTGAGGTGGAGAAGAAATGGCTTGAGGGCGTGGAGTACCTGCGCCAGTTCCCCATCGTTGACTCGGAACACGAGATAAACGGTCTTCTGCGCAAGGGCAAGAGTGTGCTCTGCGAGGGTGCCCAAGGCACCATGCTTGACGTGGACTTCGGCAGCTATCCCTTCGTCACCAGCTCGAACACCATCTGCGCCGGAGCCTGCACGGGCCTTGGCATAGGCCCCAACAAGATTGGCGAGGTGTACGGAATAATGAAGGCCTACTGCACCCGCGTGGGAGCAGGTCCCTTCCCCACCGAACTCTTCGACGAGACCGGCAAGCGCATACGCGACCTGGGCCATGAGTATGGAGCCGTGACAGGACGTGAGCGCCGCTGCGGCTGGATAGACCTGGTGGCCCTGCGCTACAGCATAATGGTGAACGGCGTGACTCAGCTCATCATGATGAAGAGCGACGTGCTTGACGGCTTCGACACTATAAAGGCCTGCACGGCCTACAAGGTGAACGGCACGGAGACGCGCGACTTCCCCTACAACATTGAGCACGGCATAGAGCCGGTGTACGCCGAGCTGCCTGGCTGGAAGACCGACATGACCCGCTTTACCAGCGAGGCCCAGTTCCCCCAGCAGTTCAAAGACTATATCGCCTTCCTTGAAAAGGAACTTGAGACACCCATCACCATCATCAGCATAGGCCCGGACAGGGAGCAGACAATCGTCCGCTAAAAAGCCCACCCAAGCCCTCCCAAGGGGAGGGATGTTGAGTTAGATAATGACTATTGGTGGATAATAAATTGCGATAGTTATGGCGAGGAAGGGATGGGAAACAGCAGATGCGCTGGCTTATACAACAGTGGAGAACAATGCTGTGAAGAATCGTCGGGTAATGACGAATGCAGAGCAAACATTGTGGGAACAGCTGCGAGGAAGTAAGCTTGGAGTCCATTTCCGCCGACAGCACGTCATAGGAATGTACATCGCAGACTTTGTTTCGCTCAAGAATCGTCTTGTCATTGAAATTGATGGAGAATATCATTTAACCACAGAACAGCAAATTGCAGATAATGAACGCACAGAATTCTTACAAAAGAAAGGGTTCAGAGTGATTCGCTTTACTAACAACCAAGTACTCTCTGATATAGAATCAGTAATGTCTAACATAATAAAATCATTAATTCCTGAATAGAATAAAGTAACTCACATCCCTCCCTTTGGGAGGGCTTGGGTGGGCTTTACGATATAATTATGAAACCGACTATAGTAAAAGGAACGCGCGACTTCGGGCCAATAGAGATGGCCAAGCGCAACTATATCTTCAACACCATACCCTCGGTGTACGAGCTGTACGGATTCCAGCAGATAGAAACCCCGGCACAGGAAACCCTGCAGACGCTGATGGGCAAATATGGCGAGGAGGGCGACAAACTGCTGTTCAAGATACTGAACAGCGGCGACTACCTCTCTAAGGTCACCGACGAACAGCTCACCGAGCGCAACACGCTGCGGCTGGCTTCAAGCATCTGCGAGAAAGGTCTGCGCTACGACCTCACAGTGCCCTTCGCCCGCTACGTGGTGATGCACCGCGAAGAGCTGCAGATGCCCTTCAAGCGCTACCAGGTGCAGCCCGTGTGGCGTGCCGACAGGCCGCAGAAAGGCCGCTACCGCGAGTTCTACCAGTTCGACGGCGATGTGGTTGGCTCTGACTCACTGCTCAACGAGGTGGAGCTGATGCAGATAGTGGACACCGTGTTCCGGCGCTTCGGAGTGCGGGTGGAGATAAAAATAAACAACCGCAAAATCCTCACCGGCATAGCGGAAGTGATTGGTGCTGCCGACAAGATTGTAGACATCACCGTTGCCATTGACAAGCTGGACAAGATAGGCATTGACGCTGTTAACGACGAGCTGCGCCAGGACGGCCTCACTGAGGAGCAGATAGCCAAGCTACAGCCCATCATACTCTTAGAGGGCACCAACGAGGAGAAGCTCAACACCATTGCCGAGGTGCTCAAGGACAGCGAGACAGGACTGAAAGGCGTGGAGGAGCTGAGGTACATCTTCTCAACCCTCAACTCTCAAACCTCAAATCTCAACTCTCAAATCACCTTCGACCTCACCCTGGCACGCGGTCTGAGCTACTACACGGGAGCCATCTTCGAGGTGAAAGCCCTTGACACGCCAATGGGCAGCATCCTGGGCGGCGGACGCTATGACAACCTGACGGGCATCTTCGGCATGCCGGGACTCTCAGGAGTGGGTATCTCCTTCGGCATAGACCGCATCTACGACGTGCTCAACGCCCTCGACCTCTACCCCAAGGACGCGCTGCAGACCACGCAGGTGCTCTTCATAAACTTCGGACAGACGGAGACTGCCTACTGCATGCCCATAGCTGCCAAAGTGAGAGAGGCGGGCATCAGGACCGAGATATTCCCCGACGCGGCAAAGATGAAGAAGCAGATGGCCTATGCCAACGCTAAACAGATTCCATACGTAGTGCTGGCCGGAGAGAGCGAGATTGCCGAGGGAAAGGTGACGCTGAAAAACATGACAACGGGCGAGCAGCAGATGCTGACCGCCGAGGAACTCGTTCAGAGTATTAAGAGTTAAGAATTTATAGTTTTCGGCTCGCCGAGTAAGAATTTAGAATTAAGAATTATGAGAACGATAAAGGCTACAATAATGCTTGCGCTGACGCTGCTCGTGCTCACCGCCGGCACAAACGAAAAGACAACAACAATCTTCGTGATAGGCGACTCCACCGCTGCCAACAAGGACATATCCGGAGGCAAGCAGGAACGCGGATGGGGAATGGCCCTGCAGTGCTACTTCGATGCCGACCACATTAGGGTTGACAACCACGCCGTTAACGGACGCTCGTCGAAGAGCTTCATCAATGAGGGCCGCTGGAACCGTGTGCTGGAACTGATGAAGCCGGGCGACTACGTGATAATACAGTTCGGGCACAACGACGAGAAGCCACAGCCCGACCGCCACACCGACCCGGGTTCAACCTTCGACTACAACCTGGCAAAATTCGTGCGCGAGACCCGTGAGCACGGAGGCATACCCATCCTGATGAACTGCGTGGTGAGGCGCAACTACTTCGTACAGGCCCCGGAGAACGATGACGACGAGGCCCTGCGCACCACTACCTTCAAGGACGGTGTGAAGATGGTGGAGGGCGACTCGCTGATAGACACCCACGGACTCTACCGTGTGGCTCCTCGCGAGGTGGCAGAACGCATGAACTGCCTGTTCGTTGATGCCAACCAGATTACCCACGACCTGGAGCAGGGGCTGGGCACGGAGGCCTCCAAGCGCCTCCACATGTGGTTCCTGCCTGGCCAGGAGCCGTCTGTTCCCAACGGCCGCCAGGACAACACCCACTACAACGTGTACGGAGCCCACGTGGTGGCACGCCTGCTGGCCGATGCCATCAGCGAGGAGGTGCCCGTGCTGGCAAGGTTCCGCGTCAATGAGGACATCACCGTAGACACCCGTGGCAGGGGCGACTTCCTCACCCTCGATGCTGCCCTTGAAGGCCGCGACCTCATGCAGCCATGCACCATTCAGCTGCTCGGCGGACAGTGGACAAGGCCACAGCTGCCACGCAAGTCAAAGGTAACCTTCGTGCTGCGCGAAGGAGCCACCTGGCAATAACACTTCTGCACCATGAGAAAGATACTGTCACTCCTTCTCTGCGTCTGCATAGCCGTTCCGGCACTGCCGCAGATGATTATTGAGCACCCGTGGAAAGGCAAGCGGGTGGCCTACTTCGGCGACTCTATCACCGACCCGCGCAACAGAGGCTCCAGAACAAAGTACTGGGGATTCCTGCAGCAGTGGCTGCAGATAACACCCTACGTCTACGGCGTAAGCGGCCGCCAGTGGAACGACATTCCACGCCAGGCCGACAAATGCCACGAGGAGCACGGCGACAGCATAGATGCCATCATCATCTTCATAGGCACCAACGACTTCAACGCCGGGGTGCCCCTCGGACAGTGGTACAACGAGCAGGTGGAACAGGTGATGGCCGGCATCCACGAGCCTAAGCACATGGTGGACCGCATGCGTCGCACGCCGATTATGACCGACAGCACCTACCGCGGACGCATAAACATAGCGCTGAACCACGTGAAGAGGCTCTACCCCAACAAGCAGATTGTGGTGCTCACGCCAATCCACCGCGCCGGCTTCTATGCCAACGACCGCAACTGGCAGCCCACGGAGGAATACCAGAACAAGTGCGGAGAGTATGTCTCGGCCTACGTGCAGGCCTCGCGCGAGGCTGCCGACGTATGGGCAGTGCCCGTCATTGACTGGGCTGCCAGCTCAGGGCTCTTCCCCCTCATGGACGAGCACACAGCCTACTTTGCCAACGGCGACAACGACCGGCTGCACCCCAACGACAAGGGCCACGAGCGACTGGCACGCACACTTATGTATCAACTTCTCGCCCTGCCATGCACCTTCGAATAAAGACATCACTACTGCTGCTGCCACTGCTGCTTGCCGCCTGCTCAACCTATCGTTCGGGCTATGTGGCTGTAAGCGGCGGCGGCAGACTGTATTACGAGGAGAAGGGAGAGGGCGAGCCGTTGCTTCTGCTCCACGGACACTCGCTCGACCGCCGCATGTGGGACAAGCAGTTCACTCCCTTTGCCCGCCACTACCGCACCATACGCCTCGACTTCCGCGGCTACGGGCGCAGCAGCGACCAGGACGAGCAGCTGCCGATGACACATGTTGACGATGTGATAACCCTTATGGACTCCCTGCGTATTGACCAGGCCCACGTGGTAGGACTGTCAATGGGAGCCTTCACAGCCGGCGACATGCTGGCTATGTACCCCGGGCGTATGAAGAGCTGTGTGCTGGCCAGCGGCAGCATTCGCCGCGGCAGTCCCCCACCCTCTGAGCCAATGGACTCTGCCGAGCGGGCCAGGCGCGACGTGGAGATAGCCGCCCTGATAGAAAAAGGTGTAGACGTGATGAAACACGAGTGGCTGGAACAGCTCATCAGCAGCGGAGGGTCACAGCGCGAGCGGATGCGCAAGCCCCTGTGGCGCATGATTTCCGACTGGACGGCATGGCAGCCCCTGCACAAAGAGGTGCGCCTGTTCTACGGCCGCGAAGCCTGGGACAGCCTTTGCAGCCGCCGCCCCTCAGTGCCCGTGCTGATGCTTACCGGCGAGACGGAGCACAAAAACTACCGTCCCCGCGAGCTTGACTACCTGCCCAACGGCCGCCACCTGATACTGCCCGACTGCGGCCACATGATGAACATGGAGCAGCCCGACAGCTTCAACCGCGCCGTGCTGCAGTTCATCGGCCAGACAGACAATCATCAGTAGTACACATTATTATATATACAACTTTCGCATATAATAAAACAACCACGGATTTAAGGATTTATGGGATTCCCCACCTTCGTGACTAAGCCATAATTGGCTGATTACACGGATTGTTACACCCCGGGGAATCGCGGCTTTAGCCGCTGTAATCCCCAAACAATCAACCATAGGAAACAGTAGTGGAAGAACCATATCCCCCAAATCCCTTAATCCGTGGTTCAAAAAAGAACTTGAGAAACTTGAATCACTCATCAC
>JAFTAR010000075.1 GCA_017455495.1 Prevotella sp. | reverse complement strand
TTCGCGAATCTTGCCGTCGCGCAGGTTAATGTTGCGCGAGGAGTATTCGGCTATCTCGGGATTGTGGGTCACGAAGATGATGGTGTGGCCCTCCTGATAGAGCTTCTGGAACAGCACGAGCATCTCGAACGAGGTGCGGGTGTCGAGGTTGCCGGTGGCCTCGTCGGCCAGGAGCACAGCGGGGTCGTTGACCAGTGCACGTGCTATGGCCACACGCTGCATCTGTCCGCCCGACATCTGGTTTGACTTATGCTCCAGGCGGTCGCCAAGGCCAACAGCCTGCAGGGCCTTCACGGCGGCCTCGCGGCGCTGCTGTGCGTTGTAACGAGAGTTGTACATCAGGGGCAGCTCCACATTCTCCACGGCGGTGGTGTTGGCCAGCAGGTTATAGTTCTGGAACACGAAGCCTATCTTCGAGTTGCGCAGATGTGCACGCTGGGTCTTCGACATGGTGCTTACTGCCACGCCGTCAAGGAAGTACTCGCCGCTGGTGGGGGTGTCAAGGCATCCAAGCTGGTTGAGCAGTGTAGACTTGCCGCTGCCGCTGGTGCCCTGAATGGTGACAAACTCCCCTTCGTATATCTTGAAGGATACTCCCCTGAGAGCCTTCACCGTCTCCGAGCCCACTTGGAAGTAGCGCTTCACGTTTTGCAGTTCAATGACAACACGACCCTCCCCCGGCCCCTCCCTGTGAGGGAGGGGGGTAGTCACCTTGTCAGTTTGGCTGTATATTATTTCTTTGCCCATGTCGTTGTCTTTCATATTTATCTATCTATCTAAACATCCCTCCCTTTGGGAGGGCTTGGGTGGGCTTTTTCTATTTCCTTTGCTGATTGTTCTGCCTGTTGTTATTCCTCGGCCTTGGCATGAATGGGTTGCTGGCCTGCTCGCTGGCATTAGCCGTGTCGCCGCCGTCGATGCTGAAGCCGGTGATTACCTCCGTACCTTCCGTGATACCGCCCGTTATCTCTGTGAGCAGGCCGTTGGTGATGCCAGTCTGCACGGCATGGGCCTTGAAGACATTGCCCTCTAAGGTCCACACCTTCTGCGGAGCATCCACGTCCTCTATGGTCTGGCCCTCGGCAAGCAGCATCTCGTTGGGCATGAAGCGAAGGGCCTTGCTCTGCACTGCAAGCACATCGTTCTTCTCAAGGGTGTAGATGGTTACGTTGGCAGTAAGTCCCGGCATCAGCTTAAGGTCGTTGTTGGGGGCAGAGATTACCACCTCGTAGGTAACGACGTTGCTCTCCGTAGTGGCCTGCTGGCGCACCTGTGTCACCTGTCCCTCGAAGTGGTCGTCGGGGAAGGCATCCACTGTGAAGCTCACACGCTGTCCTTCCCTCACACCGCCAATGTCGGCCTCGTCAATGTCGGCAATGACGCGCATGTCGGTCAAGTCCTGGGCAATGGTGAACAGCTCAGGAGTGTTGAACGAGGCGGCAACGGTCTGGCCCTCCTCCACGCTTTTCGACAGCACGATGCCGTCGATGGGGCTGGTGATGGTGGCATAGCCAAGGTTGGTCTGAGCCTTGCGAACGCTCTCGCGGGCTGTGTTCACCTGTTCGCGGGCCTTCAGGAAGCTAAGGTGGGCCGTCTCGTAGTCGTTGGCACTAACGAGGCCTTTGTCAAAGAGCTGCTGGTAGCGGTTGAAGTTGGCCTGCTCGTAGTCAAGTGAACTCTGTGCGCTTGAGAGGTTGGCCCGTGCCGTGTTCAGCTCGCTGGTGAGGTTGGTCTTGTCAAGCTCGGCTATCACCTGGCCTCTGTGTACCACGCTGTTGTAGTCCACATAGAGGTGGCTCACTATGCCGCTCACCTGGGTACCCACGGTGACGCTGGTAACAGGCTCGATGGTGCCTGTTGCGGTGATGCTGTTCTGAATCATGGTCTTCTCTGCCTTTGCCGTCTCAAAGCTCACCGTGGAATCCTTCTTGCCCCCGGCCAGCAACAGCCAGGCCACAACTGCAACAGCCACTATAGCCACTGCGATAATTATCTTCTTCTTCATATCTCTTGTTACTTGTTACTTCTTAATTATTACTTTTCACTTAGTCTCTTGCGTAGAACCGCAGCATCTCTATGTTAAGCAAAGCCAGGTACTTGCTTTGCAGCTGGTTCTGCTTGGCCTGCATCATGTTGTCCTTGCCGGTCATCAGCTCCACGATATTCTTCAGCCCCAGGTTGAACTGCTCCTCAAGCAGCTCGTAGTTCTGGGCGGCACTCTGAGCCGTGGCGCATGCAGCGATATACTTCTGCCTGTTAGTGGTGGCATCCTGCCAGTAGCCTTCAATAGTCTGGTAGAGCTGCTTCTGCTGGTCGGCCAGTTCCAGTGCTGCCTGCTGCTGCTGTATCCTTGCGCGGCTCACGTTGGTGCGGGTCTGCCATCCGTCGAAGATGGGTATGCTGAGCTGCAGTCCGCCCGTCATGTTGAAGTTTGTCTTCATCTGTGTGCCCCATCCGTTGTCGGTGAGCGAGTTGGTGCTGGTGCTCAGTCCGCCGGTGAGGCCCAGTGTGGGCAGCCATCCAGCGCGTGCTATCCTGAGGCTAATGTCGGCACTCTCTATTCCCATGCGGGCATTTCGCATCTCGGGCCTGTTCTGAAGGGCATGCTCATAGACGGCGTTCAGCGAGGGCACTTCCATCTGCGCAGGGTCGTCAATAGAGGCCGGTGCATCGGCTATGTCGAAGTCAGCGTCGGCAGTAAGCTCCAGCAACTGGCGCAGCTGAAGCATGTATGTGGCGAGCTGCCCCTGAGCCTCCACTACGTTGTATTCGTCGGTGGCGCGCTGGGCTGTGAGCTGAGCCAGGTCGGCCCTTGACAGCAGGCCCACCTGCACCATCTCAGTGCCGCGCTCCTCGTTCTTTCGGCTTGTTGACAGGCTCTCCTGGCTCACGCCGATGGCTTCGCGAAGGTAGAGGCACTGCACGTAGAGCTGACAGATGCGCTCCTCTATGCTGTTGGCCTGCTGCTCCACGCTCATCTCTGCCTGCTGGGCAGCAAGCTGGCTCAGGCGCACGTTGTTGCGGTTGCGACCGCCGTTCCACACCGTCCACTGGGCGTTGACGCCGTAGGAGCCGTTGTAGTAGGTCTTGTCAACCTTTGAGTTCACCTGCCCGTTGGTAACAGTTGCCACGCCGTTGTCCTGCCAGGGGCGGTAGCCCACGCTGTGGTTTGTCGAAGCACTTAGGGTGGGAAGCATGGCTCCACGCTGGGCCCTCACATCCTCGGTTGCCGACTGTAGCTGGAGGCGCTGCTGCTGTAGGGTGATGTTATTCTCCTTGGCATAGCTGATGCATTCCTCCAGGGTCCAGCGGTGCTGTGCACCGGAGGGCAGGAAGACTGTGAGCAAAGCCAAGACAAGGGTTCCCTTAATAAAGTCTCTGCTTATAGTCATAATTTACTTTTTGTGGATATTTTTACCAATTAACGTGCAAAGTTATTAATTTATTCGTCAAAACAGGACAATCTGCCACAGGTTGAAACAAGGTTTAACTCTTTTTAAATGCTTTAAATCCTTTATATTAATAAAAAGCAGTACCTTTGCAGCCCGTAAAAAGATTGTTATCATGGCATTTGACAAAATTCGCATCAAGGACATAGCCCTGAGGGCCGGAGTAAGTGTGGGCACCGTTGACCGTGTTCTCCACAACCGCCCCAACGTGTCCAAACCTGCCAGGGAGAAAGTAGAGAAGGCTCTTGAGGAGATGGACTACGAGCCAAACGTTTATGCCTCGGCCCTGGCCTACAACCGCGACTACAATTTCATCTGTATCATTCCCCAGCACGAGAGCGAGGCCTACTGGGAGGAAATTGAGGAGGGCGTCAAGGCAGCCACGAAGCGCCGCCGCGACTTTCACGTGTCGCTCAGCCTTATGTACTACGAGCGCTTCAACGAGGAGTCCTTCGTCAGCGTCACCACCGGGTGCTTAGAGGCCAAGCCCGACGGCGTGATAGTGGTGCCGGCCAAGCTGGAGCCTACACGCGACTTCACCGACCGCCTCACGGAGATGCAGGTGCCTTTCATACTGCTTGACTCCTACCTGCCCGACCTCAAGCCTCTGGCATTCTTCGGTCAGGACTCCTTCCAGAGCGGATACTTCGCAGCACGTATGCTCATGCTGCTGGCCTACAACGAGGAGGAGATAATGATGATGAAGCAGCTGAAGGACGGACACATTGGCTCAAAGCAGCAGAACAACCGCGAGACGGGCTTCCGCCACTACATGCGCGACCACTTCCCCAAGGTGAAAATAACTGAGGTGAACCTGCCCCTTGACGGCTCGCGCGAAGACTTCGACGCCATCCTTGAAGACTACTTCACCACCCACCCCCACGTGCACCACTGCATCACCTTCAACTCGAAGGCTCACCTTGTGGGCCAGTTCCTGCTGCGCACCAACCGCCGCAATGTGCAGATCATGGGCTACGACATGGTGCCCAAGAATGCAGAGTGCGTGCGCCAGGGAAGCATATCCTTCCTCATTGCCCAGCATGCCTACATGCAGGGATATGCCTGCGTGGAGACTCTCTTCCAGGCCATAGTGCTGCGCAAGGAGGTTACTCCCGTGAACTATATGCCCATTGAGCTGCTCACGCGCGAGAACATTGAATTCTACCGCCGCACAAACATTGGATAGAACATAAAACCATCCTGTCATTGCCATGCCTAAACGATTGATAATCCCCTTTGTAACACTATTGCTTCTGGCCTTGCAGTTCACCTCGTGTGCCACCCAGCAGGAGCGTGCCGAGCGACGTGCACGAACCCGTCAGGCTGTGGAACAGGCCGTTGCCCAGCGCCGCCTGAAGATTGAGGTGTCGTCGATGAGCACTCTACGCTATGGCTCGCGTATGGTTACGCCCGACTTCTACTTGGAGTTGCGCGGCGACACCCTCGTAAGCTATCTGCCCTATCTTGGACAGGCCCGTCAGGCTCCAATGGCATCGCCGTCTGAGGGGCTGAACTTCACTGCCGAGATTGGCAGCCTGCAGGAGACAAGGCTTAAGCACGATGTTGTGCGCCTTGATGTTATGGTTCGCACCCGCGAAGACATCTACGGCTATGCCATAGAGGTATCGCCTTCTGGCATGGCCAGCATCAGCGTACAGTCACAGCACCGCGACCCCATCAGTTTCAGCGGTCACTGTGTAACAGAATAAGGTCTGTTGCACCTCTTGCACCTCTTGCACCTATTGTGTTGCACCTCTTGCACCTGTTGTGTTGCACCTGTTGCACCTGTTATGTTGCACCTCTTGCACCTCTTGCACCTGTTGCACCAGAGATATAACCCAGTGCTTCACATTCATGGGGGGCTGGGTTATGCTTGTAACCCAGCCCCCCATGGAACTGTGGGCCTCCGGTGCAACAGGTGCAAGAGGTGCAACAGGTGCAAGAGGTGCAAGTAGTAATTGCCCTGTTAGCTATACTTCAGCATGCTTTTATTTGAACAGGTTTACCAGAGTGGCAATCATCGTGGCAATGCTGGCCGTGGTGCTACCTATGGTAAGCATTTCTGCGGTGCTCATCTTGTTGCCGCGCTGCTTAGTGGGCACAACAATCTCGCATCCCGGCATGGGCCTGTGCTTGCGGTCGGCCTTTGCCACTGTACCGTTCATATAAATAATGTAGGTCTGGCGCTTCTTTGCGTTGCTGCCATAGCCGCCAGCCATGTTGATGTAGTAGCTGAGAGGCTTTCCCTCCACGTAGCCGGTGGTGTTGGGATACATCACCTCGCCGTTTATTTTCACCGTACCGATGTACTCTGGAACTATGAGGCGGTCGCCCTCGCGAAGCACTATGTCGGCATCGCTGCCCGGATGGGCCATAGCCTGGTCGAGCTGTATTCCCACGGAGTATGTGCTGCCCATGTCAAGGCGACTGATGTCGATGGAGTCACGGCCGCCACTCCTCATTGCAGCCCTGCGAAGGGACTCCTGCCGGGCCTGCTCTTCCGGAGTGCGCTGACGCACAAGGCGGGCACCGGCAGCATAGGCGGTGTTTGACAGGCCGCCGGCCCTTTCTATAATGGTGCTCAGACGCTCACCCTTCATGGACAGTGTGTAAGTGCCCTCGAAGAGCACTTCGCCCTCTACATATACATTCTGCTGGGTGGTATAGCCAGGACTCTTGCGCACATAGACCTCGTCGAAAGGTTCGAGGTGGAAGACGCCGGTGCTGTCTGCATTGATGACGAAGCCGTCCTGAAGAGAGAAGCTGAAGGTCATGGCCAGAGTGTCCTGCGACTCAGTGGCGTAGGGGTTGCTGACGCGGCGGGCCACGTCGACCTTGACCATGGAAGCGGCATCGGTGAGACCGCCTGCCTGGAGTATGAAGTCTTCAATAGTCTCGTTGGCAGCATATTTATAGACCCCGGGGAAGAGAACCTCGCCATGGATAGTGAGGGTCTGCATGTCAAGGATTTCCCTTCGCGATGGAACAAAGAGCACATCCTCGTTGCGCAGCATGACATCGGGCTGTGAGCCGTCCATGATACCGGCCAGGTCTACCGACAACACTTCAAGCGTGCGGTCGTCCTTCATGCGGTGCATCACGCCGTGCGAGCTGATGGCATCCTCGGTAAGTCCACTGGCAGCCTCGATGAGGGTCTTCACTGAGGTGATGTTGCCGCCCAGCTGGTACATGTCGGGATGGAACACGGCTCCCTTCACCTCTACAGAGTTTGAAAGGCGGGTCAGGATGGAGTCTACGGAGACAGAGTCACCGTCCTCTAAGTGGAAGCTGTTGAAGTCGAACTCACCAACAGTATGTACCGAGCGGAGTGCGCCATCCTTTCTCGTGACCCTTACAGAGCGGCGGTAGGCATTGCTCGTAAAACCGCCGGTATACTGCAGCAGGGAGCTGAGGCTTTCATCGCGCTTCATCTCATAATACATGGGGCGCTTCACCTTGCCCGATGCATTAACCAAGCATTCGTAAGGCTCAACGATGATGACATCGTTGTCGGTAAGACGGACATTGCCAGTGGCCCTGCCGTTGATGATGAAGTCATAGACATCGACGGTGCTGATGAGCCTGTTCTGGCGGTAGACCTTGATGTTACGGAGTGTACCTATGTCGGTAACGCCGCCTGCCATGTAGAGGGCGTTGAAGACGGTGCTGAATGCCGAAAGGGAATAGCTGCCCGGCAGGCGCACCTCGCCCATCACGTTTACTAATATTGTACGCGTCTGCCCCACAGAGAGGCGTATCTGACTGCTCTGGTAGCGCGAACCAAGCTGCGAGCGCACACGGCTGTTGGCCTGGGCCACGGTAAGTCCGCTGAGCTGAATGGGGCCGAAGTCGGGGATGCTGACATATCCGTCGGGAGAAATTGTTAGGTCGTAGCTCTCCTGAGAAGCTCCATAGACTTCTATTGCCACAGCATCGCCCGGGCCGAGCCTGTAGTCCTGAGGCGTGGGGATGTTCATGTTTGGCTCAAAGCTCAGGGCCTCGTTGGTGAAAATGTCGTGTCCGAAAATCCTTGACTGCTGGTTCTGCTGCTGTTCCAGAAGCTGCTCCAACAGGGCAATGGAGTCAACGGGGAGCATGCCCCCCAAGCCTGCCTGCATCTGGATGAAGGCGGGGTCGCTGCTGCTTACCCTCTGCTGGCTGTTCCTGGCCTGGCTCACCATGAAGTTGTCGTTGCTTCCACTGGCCTGACTGCGCTGCTGGCCGTTATTGGAGCGCATCCGCTGGCCGGCATTGGTGATAGCCTCGTCGGCAACGACGCCAAGCCCTGTCTGCTGAATCTGCCTCTCATAGCGCCGCCGAACCCGCTGTATCTGGTTCATGTCAACGCCACGCTGCATGAGCATGGTAACAATTTCCTGTTGTGAGGTGCCTTTATCCCTCTCTTCCATGATGAAGGAGACAAGCTGCTGGTCGGTCATCGTTGACTGAGCAAAGGTGCTACCTGATGTCAGGAAGGCCACGACCAGTGTCAAGAGGTATCTTTTCATTCTAATAAGGTATGTATACATTAATAACAAAGTTCTTCTCTTACAAAACTCTGTTTTTTGATAATTATTGCCTTTGACTGAAAATAAAGTTATAACACAGCGGGGGCAGTCTGCCACTGCACCTATTCCGAGAACTGCTTTATGCGCTGCTCCTCAGACAGTTTGCAGATAAGGAGCGTGTCGTCGTTCTCAGCCACGATGAAGCCGTCAAGGCCCTGTACCACCACACGGCGTTCCTGAGTGGTGTGTATGATGCAGTTGTGGGTTTCAAAGAGGCTTATCTGCGGGCCTATTGCTGCATTGCCGTAGAGGTCGCGATGGGACTGGGTGAGCAGGGAACCCCATGTGCCAAGGTCGCTCCAGCCAAAATCTGCAGGGCAGACGAAGATTTCCTCGGCCTTCTCCATGATGGCATAGTCAACAGAGATGTTCTCGCACTTGGGGAACTGCCGGTTTACCTCCTCCTGCTCGCCGTCAGTGCCGTAGACGGGAATCATGGCCTCGAAAATCTTTGCCATCTTAGGCTGGTAGACCCTGAAGGCATTGACTATTGTGGACACATTCCAGATGAAGAGTCCGGAATTCCAGAAATAGTTGTTCTTCTGGATATACTGCTCCGCTGTGGCCAGGTCGGGCTTCTCGCGGAAGCTGTCAACCCTGAATATCTTCTTGTTGCGCAGCGATGCTGCCGAGAGGTCGGCCTGTATGTAGCCGTAGCCCGTCTCTGGCCTTGTAGGCTTCATGCCCAGCGTCACTATGGCGTCGCTGTCCTGAGTGAAGTCCATGCACTCTGAAATGACGCGCTGGAACTCCTGGATGTTAGTGACGATATGGTCGGATGGCGTGACCACGATGTTGGCCTTCGGGTCAATGCTCTTTATCCTCCAGCTCACGTAGGCTATGCAGGGGGCGGTGTTCCTGCGGCAAGGCTCACAAAGGATGTTGCGGCGAGGCATATCGGGCAACTGCTCGTGCACGGTCTCGGCATATTTCTCGTTTGTCACTACCCATACGTTCTCAGGCTGGACCAGGTCTCCAAAACGCAGCACAGTAAGCTGCAGCAGGGTCTGCCCAGTGCCTAAAACATCTATGAACTGCTTTGGCTTCTCAGGGGTGCTCATGGGCCAGAAACGGCTGCCTACGCCTCCGGCCATAATGACAAGGTGATTATTTGCTCTGCTCATGTCTCAGGTGTCTTTATTTATAATGTTATTATTTCAAGTGTGCAAAATTATACAATATTTTCGAATTAGAAGACAGAAATGAGAAAAACTTTCACAAAATAACCTCTTTATAAACTCTTCGTGCTGCAAGCCTTTATGTTTTTTTTAAAAGTTTTTCCCAAAAGCTTTTGGCAATATGGCTTTTTCTTACTAACTTTGCACGGCTTTTTGAATCATCAATAATAAAAACTATAAAAGAATTATTTGCTTATGTCACAAATTACAGGACGCATCAGCCAGATAATAGGCCCTGTCATTGACGTGTATTTCGACACGAAGGGCCTGGATGCTGAGAAGGTGCTGCCGAAGATTCACGAGGCACTGCGCATAGACCGCGGTCAGGGTCGCGAACTCATTGTAGAAGTGCAGCAGCACATTGGCGAGGACACCGTGCGCTGCGTGGCTATGGACAACACCGACGGCCTGCAGCGCGGGCTGGAAGCCGTGCCCATGGGTTCGCCAATACAGATGCCGGCCGGCGACCAGATCAAGGGCCGCATGCTCAACGTGATAGGCCAGCCCATTGACGGCATGAAAAAGCTTGACATGAAGGGCGCTTACCCCATTCACCGCGAGGCTCCTACGTTTGAGGAGCTGTCAACGAAGAAGGAAATACTTACCACAGGCATCAAGGTGATTGACCTGCTGGAACCCTACATGAAGGGTGGCATGTTTGGCCTCTTCGGTGGTGCAGGCGTGGGAAAGACAGTGCTTATCATGGAGCTTATCAACAACATCGCCAAGGGCCACGACGGATTCTCGGTATTCGCCGGGGTGGGGGAGCGTACCCGTGAGGGCAACGACCTGATTCGTGAGATGATAGAAAGCGGTGTGATACGCTACGGAGAGAAGTTCAAGAAGGCCATGGACGAAGGCAAGTGGGACCTCTCACTCGTAGACCCTGAGGAGCTGAAGAAGAGCCAGGCCACACTGGTCTACGGCCAGATGAACGAGCCCCCCGGCGCACGTGCCAGCGTGGCTTTGAGCGGACTGACCGTGGCAGAGGGCTTCCGAGACGGAGGCGGCAAGGACGGCGCTTCAAGCGACATACTGTTCTTCATTGACAACATTTTCCGTTTCACCCAGGCAGGTTCTGAGGTGTCGGCACTGCTCGGACGTATGCCGAGTGCCGTGGGATACCAGCCTACGCTGGCATCAGAGATGGGTGCCATGCAGGAGAGAATCACTTCAACCAAGAAGGGGTCAATTACCTCTGTGCAAGCTGTTTACGTGCCTGCCGACGACTTGACCGACCCTGCACCGGCAACTACCTTCACCCACCTGGATGCCACCACGGTGCTTGACCGAAAGATAGCCGGACTGGGCATATTCCCCGCCGTTGACCCGCTGGGTTCCACCAGCCGCATCCTTGACCCGCTAATCGTTGGCAAGGAGCACTACGACTGTGCACAGCGCGTGAAGGAGATTCTGCAGCGCTACAAAGAGCTGCAGGACATCATAGCCATCCTGGGCATGGACGAGCTTTCCGACGAGGACAAGCTTACAGTGAACCGCGCACGCCGCGTGCAGCGATTCCTCAGCCAGCCGTTCACCGTGGCAGAGCAGTTCACAGGCCTGCCAGGCGTGATGGTAACTGTGGAGGACACCATCAAGGGCTTCAACGCCATTCTTGACGGTGAGGTTGACGACCTGCCCGAACAGGCTTTCCTGAACGTGGGAACCATAGAAGACGCTAAGGAAAAGGCAAAGAAACTCTTGGAGGCAGCAAAAGGATAAGAGACTATGTTAAAGCTGAAGATAGTTTCTCCCGAAAAGGTGGAATTTACCGGCGAGGTGGACAGTGTGAAAGTGCCCGGCATGATGGGCAACTTTGAGATACTGACCGACCACGCTCCCATTATCTCGTCGCTGCAGAAAGGCACCGTGGAATTCGACGGAAAGCAACTTGAAGTGCGAGGCGGCTTCGTGGCTGTGCAGAAGAACGAAGTGTCTATCTGTGTTGAGGTCAACGAGGAGGTGTGAAAAGTGGTGATAGAGATTCTGCTCTGCGCATTCTTCTTCACCGTGCTGGGAGCGGCCTACGTAAAGGGCTATGATGTGGTGAAAGCCCATTCGCCCGAGCACCTGGCCCATTTCTACCTGATAATGGCAGCTGCACGAATGCTGCTCTCAGGAACGGCGGTGGCGATTTACGTGCTGCTGGTAGCCCAAAGCAGAGAGGATGCCATCAGGTTTGCTCTTACATTTATAATAATGTATGTGGTGATGATGGTGGTGACACTGACTTTAAGACACTAATGATTTGAGAATTGAAATTTGAGAATTGAGATTTGAGAATTGAGAGTTGAGATTTGAGAATTATGAATAGTAAATTGAAACGAATACTATGTCTGGCATTGCTGCTCCTGGCTTTTACACCGGTTACAAAGGCAGAGGACTTCTCTGCCAAGGAGGTGGTGCTTGAACATATAAAGGACTCGCACGAATGGCATGTATACGGCGAGGGCGAGAACAGCATCGTCATCCCCCTGCCTGTCATCGTGAAGAGCAGCTCCGGCTGGCACGTGTTCTGCTCGTCGCGCTTTGAGCACCACGCCTCGGCCGACGGTCTGCGCCATGTAAAGGCCGATGCGCCGGCAGAGCTCCAAGGGCTGGCCATTGCCGTCTCGGGTGACAATGCAGGCAAGATAGTGGAGAACGGTTCCCCCGTTCTCGACTTCAGCATCACGAAAACCGTGGCAGTGATGTTCATCAACGTGGCACTGCTGCTGTGCATCATACTTAGCTGTGCCCGCTGGTACAAGAAGCGCAAGGCCAGCGATGAAGCACCTGGAGGCTTCGTGGGATTCATAGAGATGCTTGTGATGTATGTTGTAGACGAGATTATAAAGCCGGGCGTTGGCAAGGGATACGAGAAATATGTGCCCTACCTGCTCACCTGCTTCTTCTTCATCTTCACCTGCAACGTGATGGGCCTGATGCCATTCCCGCCGGGGTCGGGAAACGTGACGGGCAACATTGCCGTGACGTTCTTCCTGGCACTCTGCACCTTTATCGTGGTGCAGTTCTCCGGCAACAAGCACTACTGGAAGGACATTTTCTGGCCCGATGTGCCCACTTGGCTCAAGTTTCCCGCTCCCATCATTCCCATCATTGAGTTCGTGGGCATCTTCACAAAGCCTTTTGCGCTGATGATCCGACTCTTTGCCAACATGATGGCCGGACACGCCATTGCCGTTGCCATAACGTGCATCATATTCCTCGTGGCAGCAGAGGCTGCTGCAGTGCAATACTCCATGTCGGCTCTCAGCATCATCATGAGCATCTTCATGATGTGCCTGGAGTGCCTGGTGTGCTTCATCCAGGCCATGGTGTTCACCATGCTTAGCGCAGTGTTCATCGGACTGGCCCGCGTGGAGCCGGCACACGAAGCTTAGTACCCTAAATAGGGGGTACAGGCTCCTTTCTTACAAATTGAAAGAGAATAAACAAAAAAAATAAGTATTAACGGGGCGAAGACGCATGTTCAGACCCCCAACCCC
Organism: Prevotella sp.; assembly: GCA_017455495.1. GTDB lineage: Bacteria > Bacteroidota > Bacteroidia > Bacteroidales > Bacteroidaceae > Prevotella. Next base: position 1,316 of record JAFTAR010000075.1, on the reverse strand, counting down.
CTAACTTAGGGGGCCTAAAAAAACATCAAAACAATTATGATTACAACATTATTAGCCGTAGAAGGCGTAGCAAAGTTGGGTGCCGCAGTAGGCGCTGGTCTCGCAGCCATTGGTGCTGGTCTTGGTATTGGTAAAATTGGCGGTCAGGCCATGGATGCCATGGCACGTCAGCCGGAGGTGATGAGCAAGCTGTTCACCAACATGATTGTGGCAGCAGCCCTTATTGAGGGTGTGGCACTGTTCGCAGCCGTTATAGCATTCCTCTGCATCTAATATGATTTGAGAATTACAAACACAGCATTATGGATTTATTGGTTCCAAGTACTGGCCTGCTGTTCTGGATGTCGCTGACATTCCTGGTAGTGCTGTTCATCCTTTGGAAGTGGGGATTTCCTGTCATCACAAACATGGTGAAGGAGCGTAAAGCTTTCATTGATGACTCACTGCGCAAGGCTCATGAGGCAAATGAGCGGCTGGCCAATATACAGAAAGAAGGTGAATCCATCTTACAGGAAGCACGTGAGAAGCAGGCCCAGATACTGAAGGAGGCTGCCGAGACCCGTGATGCCATAGTAGAGAAAGCGCAGGTGAAAGCCCGTGAGGAAGGCGCAAGGCTGCTCAGCGATGCCAAGGCTGAGATTGAGCAGGAGAAGAAAGCCGCCATTGCCGATATTCGCAAGCAAGTAGCCACGCTCAGCGTAGAGATTGCCGAGAAGGTTCTAAGACAGAATCTGCAAGGCGACCAGGCGCAGATGGAACTCATCAACCGTATGCTGGATGATGTAAACAAGTAGTACCATGACCTTTAACCTTTAATTTCTGAAATTTATGGATATAGGAATCATATCGGTACGATACGCCAGAGCGCTGCTGAAAAGCGCCGTTGACGCAAAGCTTGACAAGCAGGTGTATCAGGAGATGCAGATGCTGGCAAAGTGCTTTGTGGAGGTGCCTGAGCTGCGACACACGATAGACAATCCCATGCTGGAGAAGGAGAAGAAGGAAACTCTGCTGCTCACCACCGTGGGAGGCGACAACGCATCGCCGCTGACAAAGGCCTTCGTTGCACTGGTGCTAAAGGAAGACCGCGAGAACATGATACAGTTCATGGCCAACTCTTACGTCACGCTCTATCGTCAGCAGAATAACATCATCCGTGGAAAACTTACCACCGCCGTTGCCGTTGCCCCCCAGACGGAGCAGAAGATGAGGCAGATGGTGGAAAGCAAGACAAAGGGAACTGTTGAGTTTGAAACCGAGGTGAATCCCGACATCATTGGCGGCTTCATACTTGAATACGACACCTACCGCATGGA
>JAFTAR010000074.1 GCA_017455495.1 Prevotella sp. | reverse complement strand
GAGCGCCTCTTGGAGGAGCACAACGGGCAGTACCGCCGCCGTCCGCTTGTGGAGACCGTGGTAGGCACGCTCGTGGAGCCTGCCCCCGTAGGCCGCGACACGCTGCTTACGTCCACTGAGATCCTGCAGGCCCTGAGCGCCGTGCTCCCCTCACGCGACATGCCCACCATGCAGCAGCTGGCCACCGCACTGCGCAACCTCGGAGTGAGGCAGGGTGCACAGCAGGGCCGCCACGGCTGGTATGCCAGCCTGCGCGGGGAGGAGTCATGAAAACAGATGTGCTGAAAAAACAGGTGCAAAGATTTTGCAGTTTAATAATAAATGGCTATCTTTGCCACACATTATTATATTGATGAAATATCCCAGAATGACCGAAGACAAGAACATACAACCTATCCAGCCGGACTTTGAGCAGATTAGAAAGACGGCTGAGGACGGACAGGAATACTGGAGTGCCCGAGAACTGGCAACGGCTCTTGGATACAGCACGTGGCAGAAGTTCAATCGCGTACTGAACAAGGCTCTGCAGGTGGCTCAGAACAGGGGGATGGAGATGGGTGTGCATTTTAACCAGACGGTAGAGATGGCTAAGTTGGGTTCGGGCTCTTTCCGCGAGGTGGATAATTTTCATCTGTCGCGCCTTGCCTGTCTGATAATAGCAGAAAATGCAGACAGCAAGAAACCACAGGTGCAGGCGGCTCGCATCTATTTCAAGGAGCAGACTCCAATGGCGGAACTCGTTGAAAGCCAGATGACTTCGCGCATCCTTATGTATAAAACCAATCATGGCGAGACACGTGTTGATGTGCTGTTTAATGGACAGACATTCTGGTTAACTCAGAAACGAATGGCTGATTTGTACAACGTGGATGTCAGGACTGTCAGTTATCATCTGGGGCAGATTTTTGCCAGCGGAGAGCTGAAAGAAGAGGCAGTTATCCGAAAAAATTGGATAACTGCCGCTGACGGTAAGGACTACGATACGCTGATCTATAACCTTGATGCCATCATTGCCGTGGGCTATCGTGTGAACAGCTATCAGGCCACTCAGTTCCGTATCTGGGCAACGGGCGTGCTGAAGGAGTTTATCATCAAGGGCTTCGTGCTCGACGATGAGCGGCTGAAGCAGGGCAAGCACTTTGGGCAGGACTATTTCGACGACTTACTGGAGCGCATTCGTGAGATTCGCACTTCGGAACGTCGCTACTATCAGAAGATTACCGATGTGTATGCCGAGTGTAGTGCCGACTACGACCCCCGGAGCGAGACCACCAAGCTGTTCTTCAAGATGGTGCAGAACATGATGCATTGGGCGGTGACTCACCAGACAGCAGCAGAGATTATCTACAACCGGGCTGATGCGGAGATGCCACACATGGGACTGACCACATGGAAAAACGCTCCTGACGGCAGAGTGCAGCGGTCGGATACCATCGTGGCAAAGAATTACTTGTCTGACAGGGAGGTGACGCAACTGAACCGGATTTCGAATGCGTTCCTTGACTTGGCTGAAAATAGGGCAGACCGCCATCTCATCACGACGATGGCAGAGTGGAAACAGCAACTGGAGCGGTTTATGGCCATGTACGACTATGAGGTGCTGGAGGGGGCCGGAACGGTGAGTGCTGAGGAGGCCAAGGAGAAGGCGTATGGTCAATACGACAAATTCCGCCTGATACAAGACCGCGAATACCTCTCAGACTTCGACAAGGAAGTTCGGAAGTGGAAGGAACTCGGGCTGTTTGATGATAACCATAATGAATAAAAATGGCGGCAGTACTACGTAGAATAAGGAATAGTTAGAAGAAAAGACATGAAGAAACTGTTATCAACACTCCATTTTATGCTGTGCCTCGGTGCCGCCACGGCACAGGTGCAGCAGGGCTACGTTCGGACGCTGGAGCGGCCTAACCAGCAGAGTCAGGCACTGAGCGGCGTCACCATCCGCATAAGGGGCGGCCATAATGCTGTGGTAAGCGGCAGCGACGGGCGGTTCTCGATGGCTATGACAGGAAAGCGCCCCGGTGATGCCTACGTCTTGCAGCAGGTGCAGAAACAGGGCTACGAGGTCAGTGAGACAGGCTTCGTGGGTCGCCAGCTGGCCTTCTCCGACCGCGTGCCGCTGACCATCGTCATGGTGAATACGGCGCAGCTGCAGGCCGACAAGCGGCGCATAGAGGACAACGCCTACCGCGTGGCGGAGCGCAACTACCACACCCGCCTGGCGCAGATAGAGGAGCAGTTGGCGGCGCAGACCATCAGCGCCGAGCAGTACCGCCAGCAGCTGCATGAGCTACAGGACGGCTTTGAGCGTTTCCAGCAGATGATTGACGGTCTGGCCGACCACTACGCCCACACCGACTATGACGGCCTGAGCGACAAGGAACGCGAGGTGAATATACTCATAGAAAACGGCGACCTGGAGCGTGCCGACTCCTTGCTCAGCACCCTCTTCGACCCCGTGGGCGTGATAGAGCGCAACCGCCAGGCCCTGGCCGTCATAGACCAGCAGGAGGCTCAGGCCCGGCAGCTCCTTGCCGAGGCCAATGCCCAGCTTGCCGCCGTGCTGCGCCAGCAGGAGCGCGATGCCGAGCACCTCTACCAGCTCTATACCATTGCCTTGGCCAACTACGACAACGAAAAGGCTGCCCATTATATAGAATTGAGAGCTGAGTTGGACACCACAAACGTAAAATGGCAAATAGACGCAGGGGAATTTGCCAGTGATTATATCGCAGATTATAATAAAGCAAAAAGGTTTTTCCAGCGCGGTCTAAGTGCCGCCCATATCTTAGAGGGAGAAAAGGGACGTTTTGTATCTCAATGTATCAACCATATAGGATATGCCAATCTTCTTATGGGAGATTACGCAAACAGTATGCCCATGTTTGAACAAGCTTATTCCATGCGCCAAGAGATTGAACCGAATCTTTATGACCTGTCGGAGAGTCAAAACTTATTAGGATTTGTTGCTGGGATGACAGGAGACATTAATAAAGCATTGGGGTTGTTTGAACAGTCACTTGAAAATATCAAGCAAGCATTGGGGGTAAACAGTAATGAAGTTGGTTCGATTCTTTTAAACATTGGAAGTGTAAAGCTAACAATGGGTAGATATGATGATGCTCTTCTTGATATGGAGCAATCACTCGAAATCTTTAAAAATGTTTATGGAAGTATACATCCCACCATTGCAAATGCCATCAACAATATTGGAACTCTATATTTTAATATGAATGATTACAATCAGGCTGAGCGATGCTTTATTGAATCATACGAAATGCGCAAAACAATTTTTGGTGAAATGCACCCCAAAGTGGCATTGATGCTGGCTAATATAGGCACCATTTATGAAGAAAGGGGCGATTACGCCAAAGCGTTGGAATACCAAGAGAAAGCCTATGGTATTCGCTTGCAGATATTAGGTGAACAGGCTCCGGAAATAGGGGAAAGCTTCTTGATGATAGGAAAAATATATAATAGCATGGGAAATAATGACAAAGCAATAGAGATGATAAGCCGTGGACTTGGTATTCTCCAGAATGTGTTTGGGTCAAATCATCCTATTGTTGCGAAGGCATATAATAATTTAGGCTCTGTTTATACTGATACTGAACAACATTCCTTAGCTTTAGAAAACTATAAACTTGCATTAGCCATATATCAGAGCATCTACGGAGAAAACCATTACGAACTTGCGCCTGTCATTAACAATATTGGCTATGCCTATTTCAAGCTTAATAAGTATGATGATGCCCTAACGAATTATGAACGCGCCCTTGCTATCAACAAGTCTTTCTATGGCGAAATACATGCTACAGGAGCAACTATTATCGATAATATTGCGAGTGTAAACAAAAAGAAAGGTGATTATCAACATGCCTTAGCGCTCTATGAGGAAGCTCTGGATATTTATAGACAAGTTTTAGGAGAAGCCCATCCCTCAATAGCAACAACTCTTAATAATATTGGGACCGTTTATGAAGAAAGAGGTGATTATGCTATGGCGTTGTCATATTACGAGCAGGCATTGTCTATGGTAAAACAGTTTTATGACGAACAGCACCCAGATGTGATTTTCTATATGAGAGGTATACAGTCTGTGAAAGAAAAAATGGTTACGGAAGAATAATACACTCTAATAACGCAGAATACCATCGCGAAGCGTGAATTATAAAGTAATTGTTCCACCACACTTTATGTTCCGGTAATTATTGTGTTGCCCGTTCCTGGTTATAGATGGCCCTTATTTGATTCTCTGACAGCCTTGTGTTTTGATATATTCGCAAGTTGTCTATGATGATGGTGGGTGCATTGTAAGATTTGATCTTTGACAACTGCAATTTTCCTCCGATGATGAATTTTGAGCAATGGTTATAGTTCTTCACATCCGATGTTCCTTCCTGTTCTGAGAAACGGTTAATCTCCTCTCTGGCTTTGTCAACAAACACACCGTCTATATATAATAATGTGTTAGTTTCAGACTTCTTCGTAATATTGAAATCTGAAACCAGTGTTATCATGTGCCAACCAGACAACTCTTGGCCTTCAACGGACAAATATGATAATGAGCCACCATACAAGATGTGATACTGAGTGCAAATGAATTGAAATAAGTTTGATTTCTCTCTTCGCCAAAGCAGAAAACTTGGATTGCCAGTGTAATTAACGGCGTGAAAGAAATGACCATAGGAAATATCCTTGGCCCAGAATGAAATGGTCATTTCACGTTTGTCAATTGTGCCTCCGTCAATTATCAGCATGGCATCGTCCTCTGCCGGAATCATCAGTGCCTTGCTTCCATCATAGCTCTCAACGAATGAGGTATTCACGCCTTCAACTTTATGTCCTGGGTTAACTAAGTTTACAAGATTGTCCTCGAAGGTGAAATGAGCATACATTTCATTCGTGGATTCCAATTCTTCGTCCTTGGAACAACCTGTAATCAGGCACATAACAAATAAAACACTCAGTAGGGGGTAGCTTGTTCTAAAAAACTTGTTCATAATAGGGTGACATTTATCAATAAGTAGATGAATACAAATAGTTTATATAAATTCATGAACAATTCGTGTGTAATTCATTTGTCAATAACGCACTTGCAGCAGTTTGGGCAGAAGGCCATTTCCTGACTTATGCGCGCTCCGCAGTTGCTGCAAAAAAGGATGGGGTCGTCTTCTGCGGCTTCTGCATCGCCGTCAGTACCGAAAGCATCTGAGAATTCGGCTAACGAAATAGTCTCAGCCCAGCTTTTCATCCCTTCTTTCCAGATAAGGGTCCTTGGCAGGACTTGCCCCTGACTGATATAGCTTGTGATGGTGGAGAAGTCGAACGGCCCCTGTTGCTGGTTGTCGGCGATAATAAAATACATCACATCTTTTCGAATGCTTTCTTGGCTGTTCATGTCCATAATATTTCAGGGCTAAGGTTTGACAATATGGGTACAAAGGTAGTCATTTTATTTGTACCAGACAAAAAATAAGGCGCTATTTTTTTGGCCATATTGCAAGAAAGTAGTACTTTTGCAGCGCAAACATAGTGGTTCGACTGCCGATTAATATGGGAAAGGGGTGCAAGTCCCCTACTGTCCCGCAGCTGTGAGCCGCCTTACGAACGGAGCAAGATAGAGGTGGGCACTATGCCGCCTTTACAAACGTCACTGAGATTCTTGGGAAGACGCTTGCTGTCCGAGCGGCGAGTCAGAATACCTGCCACTTTGTTGAAATCCCGCAATTGCCTCTGGGGTTAGGATTTCCGGGGTATGCACCAAAAGAAGAGGATTCAAGCGACTGGGCTGAAAGTTGCCGGTCGTATTGGCATGATGAGTAGCAAAAGACTCTTATCGGGGTGTCTGCTGATGCTCCTTGCCCTTGTAGCATGGGGGCAGGAGGTGGCCGACTCGTCGGCGCTTTCCAGCATTGCCCGCAACATTGACGAAGTAGAGGTCTACGGCAAGCGGCCGCTGGCCACCTCCCAGACTCTGCGCGGCACAGACCTCCAGGCCCTGTCCACCTCGTCGGTAGCCGATGCGCTGAAGTATTTCGCAGGTGTGCAAATCAAGGACTACGGCGGCCTTGGCGGCCTCAAGACCATCAACGTGAGGTCGATGGGGGCACAGCATGTGGGAATATACTTGGACGGCATACGCATCACCAACGCCCAGAACGGCACGGTAGACCTGGGAAAGTTCTCCCTGTCGTCTATGGAGAGCGTGTCGCTCTACAATGCCAACAAGCTTGACAACTGCCAGTCGGCCTCGGAGTATGCCTCTGGAGCCACCGTCTACCTGCGCACCCGCCGGCCCGCTGGCGACTCTGTGTCAGTACAGCTTCGGAGGGCTTCGTTCTCAACATGGATGGTCAAGGCCAACGGCCAGTTTGCATGGCGGGGCTGGAGCGGATTCGTTGACGGCGAGTGGACAGACAGTCGCGGCGACTATCCCTTCCGCTACCACTCAGAATATGAGGACACCACAGGCCGCCGTGCCAACAGCGACATACGCTACGGGCGCATAGAGGGTGCACTGTTCAAGGGCGGCTTCTCTACACATCTTTATTATTATGACTCAGAGCGAGGCTGTCCAGGAGGCATAGTGCGCCGCCTGAGCGACAAGTATATAAACGTGGGCCGCGAGTGGGACCGCGACTTCTTCGTACAGGCTTCATGGCAGCACGAGTTCCTGGGGCACCACAGGGTGAAGGCCAATGCAAAATATACCAACGAATACCTGCGCTACTGCACCGACTATCCTGAAAACCAGAACACTGCCCGCGTGGACAACCACTACCGTCAGGAGGATGGCTACGGTGCGCTGTGCTATGGCTACATGCCATGGCCCTGGCTGTCGTTGTCGGCGAGTTATGACGTGCGCTACAGCAAGTTGAGGGCCGACCTGAAGCGCTTCGAGAATGTGTTTCGCCTGGACCAGAAGGAGGTGGTGGCCGCCCAGATGAACCTCTGCGGCCTACAGACAGCAGCATCCATGCTGCACCAGCACCTGCACGACTTCACCTTCGTACATGCAGGAGCCGCCGACCCCCTGGACCGCTGGACACCGGCCGTATCGCTGGCCTACACCATGAGGGGACTTACACTAAGGGCATGGTACAAGAAGATTTTCCGTGCACCAACGCTCAACGACCTCTACTACACCCAAGTGGGCAACCGCAACCTTAAGCCAGAGTATACCAAGCAGTGGAACATAGGCCTGGAATGGCACTATACAAAATCTCAAACCTCAACTAAATCTCAATTCTCAAACCTCAATTCTCAAATCTCATTCGACCTTCAGGCCGATGTTTACCAGAACAAGATAGAGAACCGGATAGTCTGCCTGCCGCTGAAGGGCACCTACACATGGTCGATGATGAACTACGGATATACTTTCTGCCGGGGTCTCAACGCAACAGCCCAGGGCCACTACCTTCGTGGCAACTGGCGATTCTCGCTGCTCACCTCGCTGACATGGCAGAAAGACCTTAACCGCACCGAACCGGATGATGAGGACACCTACGACAAGCCTATCTGCTACTCTCCGGAGTTATCATATACACTTACCGGCGTGGCTGCCTGGTGCCAGTTGTCGCTTACTGTTTCCTATATGCACGTTGGCGAACGAATGTGGAGCTATGCCGACCCTGAGGACATTTTAAAGCCATATAACAACGTTGACATGAAGCTATCCTACTCAGCACTCATCGGAAAGACCGCAGCCGGACTCTGCCTTGAGATGTGCGACGTGCTCAACGAGCAATACGAGCATATTCCCCGCTACCCCATGCCGGGACGCAACTATAAACTCACCCTTACTATTGGACTATGAAGAAAAGACTTATACTATTATCATTTATTATTTATCATTTATCATTTAGCGTAGCACAGGAGCGGCTGATTGTGCTGAACGAAAGAATGTGGCAGGCCGACAATGGCCGCATCACCTACTTTGAGAACGGCCAGGTGGTGAGCAACCAGTGGTTTCGCGACAAGAACGGCCATAAGATAGGCGACACGCCCAACGACATCATACAGGTTAATGACAACCTCATCGCCATAGCCGTGAACTGGTCGAACATAGTGCAGTTCATCCGCCCTGACGGAACGGCCGTGGCAGCCACCGAGGACATTCCCAACAACCGCAAGTTGTGCTCAGACGGGCAGTATGTCTATGTCACCAGCTACGGCCACGAGTGTCTTACCACTAATGGCTACAAGTACTTTGAGCGGGGCTTCGTGGCAAAGATAGACATCAGCACCTTCAAGACCGTTGCCGCCTGCGAGGTGGGCTACGAGCCAGAGGGCATCGCCATCTATGACGGGCGCCTCTTCGTGGCAAACACCGGCGGCTATGCCCTCCAGGAGGGCCACGAGTTCGAGACAACAGTGAGCATAGTCAATGCAGCTACCATGCAGGTAGAGAGAACGGTAGACACCCATGTACCTAACCTCTTCGGCAAGATGTCGCAGAGCGGACGCTATCTGCTTGTCAACTCTCCTGGCGACTATTACGACATTCCCACCTCCAGCCTAATCCTGGACTGCCGCAAGGCCCTTGACGGCAATGCCGACTGCTTCGTGAAGCTCAACGTGGCTGCCACTTACAACTGCACCACGCTCAGCGGGCAGTTTCTCGCCGTTGGCTCTGCATTCTCATACGTCAGTGGCGACTACGAGTTCTTCTATCTCACCATCAACCCCAAGACCGTGATGGACAGCCGTGGCAGCAGCGGCATGACGCAGTCGCTGCCCGGCACCCTGCTGGCCGACTATCAGAAGATGAGCCAGCCATACGGCATCTACGTTAACCCCTACACGGGCTATATCTACGGCACCGATGCCGGTTCATTCGAAGGAGCAGGCTATCTCTACCAGTGGTCGCCCGAAGGCCAGCTGCTCGGCAAGCACAAGGTCTACATCAACCCCGGCCACTTTCTTGCCCTGCCTCCCAACGGCCAGCACTTCAACGGCATTGTGAGCATCCCCTCAGTGCTGTCACAAGGAGGGAAAGCCCGTTATGACTTACAAGGGCGGCAGGTGGCAAATCCGCAACGTGGCAACATATATGTAAGCCAGGGAAGGAAAATCTGCTTCTAAAAAGAGTCACTCATTTTTTAACCTTATAAATAAAAACAACATGAAAAAAATCTTACTTAGTTTCATGGCAATGACACTACTCGCAGCGGGCAGTGCCAGTGCTGCAAACGTGAAGGTGACGATGAACACCACATCGCCCACCATGAGTATGGTCAACAAGGCAACGGGCGAAGCCGTAGAGGTTGGAGAACCGACAACGCGTGTTTACACGTTCGACGTTCCCGCAGGAGCTTATGTGCTCACCGCCTACGGAACGAAAGATGACATTGTAAACGGTACAATAGTCCTCAACGTTACCGACGAGGAAGAGCAGGCCTTCAGTGTGCTGACATGTACTGCTTACGCCACCAACAAGGATGCCGAGAACAACTTCTGGGTTGCAGGCACCGACTATACCATTGAAGTAAATGTTACCGACAAGGAGGGTGCGCAGCAAGAGATTGTGCTGGGCAACAGCATCACCGCAGGCAGAAAGACTTTCCTGGCCTTGACGGGCAACACCTATTATGCCCAGTTTATTCCCAGTGAGACCCATCAGGCTGAGGGCTACATGACCTTCACAAAGACCGGCACGCTGAACTCGGGCATCACTGTCTCCGGAGCCATCCCCATGGGGGCAGACTTCACTGTCACTGTGCCTGCCGAGGCCACCTTCTTCCTTGGCACAAAGACTGCCCATTTCGTTGCTTTTTCCGAAGTGGCTCCCATTGCCGAGCAAACTGAAGGCGCTACGAAGACACTTACCTTCCACCTGGCCGACAAGCAGCAGTACAACTACCGTGTCAGCCAGCCCGGCAAGCTGACCAACGCCGGTGTGTTTACCATGAGCGCCGACGAGACCAAGCGGCCTGTGCTGACCTTCACCAGCGAAGACCTCTCAGCCAGGGACCCGAAGTTCATTGACCATGATGTGACATCGAACGGCGGCTATAACGTGGGCGACCTCTTCCTCAATATCAATCCTGCCGGACACCTACAGCTGGCCAGCGTGGGCGACAGCTATAACCTGCTGCCCATGCGCAACTGGGAGCTCGTAGACGGCATAACCAGCAACTACTTCATTGAGCCCGACTATCATTTTACTGTTGTCAACATAAACGGACAGGAGGACAACACGGTGGTGAAGGTCGAGGACGAGCAGCTCACCGCTGTAGGCAACGGTACAGCCTTGGTGCTCGTCACCTACGATGCCATGCATGTTAACACCTGGAGCGGAGCCACCAGGAAGGACTTCGTGGGCGGTGCCGACTGGAGTGCCATCTGGCCTGAGAATACGGGTGTATTCGTTGTCACCGTGGGCGAGCAGGCTCAGGGCATCACGCCAAACATCACCATCAATAAGGACTATCTGACCACTGTCACCGCTTGGGGCAGCACCACGCCCATTGACACCAAGCTCTCTATGGAGAATGTAGACGCTGAGTTTGACGTGCTCTACTACCTTGACACTGAGGACGGCTTCGACTACACCTTTACGCCCGAGGGCGCAGCCACGGTCACACTGGCCCGTCCCGTCATTGGCACCAATGCCGCTTCCTATTCAGGATTCTCTGAGGAAGGCGTCACAAAGAACGGCGACGGCAGCTACACACTGCACCTCACTCAGGGCCGCAACATTGTCTGCCTCACTAATGCCGCTGGGCAGAGCCTCTATCAGGTGCTGACGGCCAAACCCTGCCACCGCGACATCCTCGTGGGCGGCGAGAGTGTCAGCAGCGTGAAGCCCGGCGATGCAGTCACTGTGCAGTACTCTGGCCTCTATCATCCCGCAGGCAAGCTGGCCGGCATCCACAACTTCTCAGCAGGCCTCTCCTACAAACAGGCTACAGAGGGCATCACCGTCACCGACGGAAAGAAAAACCAGTATACCATGGCCTCCAACGCAGCATCGCAGAGCGTTTCCTTCACAGTTCCGGCAGACTTCGCTGGCAGCGAGATTGTTCTTAGCGACGGTGTGCTGGGCATCAGCGGCTTTGGCGATCCTGTGGGCAACCATCGCGCCACGTCGAAGCTTACGGGTCGTGCTCCCAACTTCACCGCCATCTCGCAGAATGCTGTGTTCGGTCGCGTACCTTCCGTTGTAATCAGCGTTGGCGTGCCTGCTACTCTGGCTGTTGCCACCTTCGAAGACGTGACTGACATCACAGAACCCGTGGACGGCCATATGAGCGTTGGCACAGAGGACGACGATGAGTGCGAGTTCTTCACCAGTGGCGACTTTGCCTTCAACAGTGGCTGCATGAGCGACTGGGACTACTGGTACTGGTTCGGTTATGCCAGCAGCACCGAGACAAAGTATGAATCGCTTGACGACCAGTGGAACAACGTTGTTGGTGGAGGCTACGACGGCTCCGCAACCTACGGCGTGGCCTACGCTGCATCCTTCAACGGCCCATGCTATGCAGAGCTTCTCACAGAGCCTGCTGTGGTGCCCGGTTTCTATATTACCAACAGCAGCTATGCTTACAACTCGCTTACCGGCGGTGACAGCTTTGCCAAGAAGTTCGGCTTGGGCGACTGGTTCAAACTTACCATTACTGGTTACGATGCAGATGGCGAGGTGACGGGCACAAAGGAATACTACCTGGCCGATTTGCGCGATGCCGACAAGGCCTATATCATCAAGGACTGGCGCTATGTGGACCTCAGCGGACTGGGCGAGGTTGCAAAGCTGGGCTTTGACTTGAGCAGCACAGACAACGGCACCTACGGCATGAATACGCCAGCTTACTTCTGTTTCGACAACTTCGGTGCCGAGGGTACAGAGGTACTGCCAGAGTGCAACGTTGATGTAACCACGGCCATCAGCACCACTTCACGCATTATGCCAAATGCCGTGCAGCGCTTCGCCGTTGATGGTCGCAGCTTGTCTGCTGCCGGGAAGGGCGTCAACATAATCCGCATGGCCGACGGCAGTGTGCGCATGATTGTTGTGAAATGAAGATAATGAGAAAATGAGATAATGAGAAAGCTCTTTTTCTCTATTGTAGCTTGCGTTCTGCTCATAGCCTGCGGAGGACAGCATTCTCCGCAGAGCTGGGCAGAACGCCTTCTTGACACTCCTCTGCCTGACAGCATAGCATTCCGCTATGCAAGGCTCATCCATGTTGAGCAGGCTGATGGCTACAGGGTGGTTTATATCGACAACCCATGGAAGCCGGGCAAGCCTCTCCATACCTATGTTCTCGTGCCTCACGATGCGGCTTTGCCTCATTCCCTACCCGGGGGTACGGTTGTCCGCACTCCATTAAGGCGCAGCGTAGTCTTCACCAGTGTCCACTGTGCGCTGATAGGGCTGCTGAGGGCAGAAGAGAGGGTGGCCGGAGTGGCCGACCTGAAATATATCAAGGTGCCGTATGTCCAGGAGGGTGTGGCCAACGGAAGTATAGCCGACTGTGGCGAAGGCATGAGTCCGTTGGTAGAGAGGATAATCGATGCAGGGGCCGACGGCCTTCTGCTGTCGCCCTTTGAGAACAGCGGAGGCTACGGCCGGTTGGAAGACATCGGCATTCCAATAGTGGAGTGTGCGGAGTATATGGAGCAGTCGCCGCTGGCACGGGCAGAGTGGATGCGCTTCTACGGTATGCTCTACGGCGAGGAGGCATTGGCAGACAGCATGTTCCTGGAGGTGGAGGCCAACTATCTAAGGCTGAAGCATCAGGCTGCCATGAGCAGTCAACATCCAGAGGTGCTTGTTGACAAGATGGCCGGAGGGGTGTGGTATGTGCCTGGCGGGCGCAGCACCATTGGGCAGATGCTGAGCGATGCCGGTGGCGTTTATCCCTGGGTGCACGATGGCCAAAGCGGCTCGTTGCAGCTGTCTTTCGAAACGGTGCTTGAGCGAGCAGGGCAGAGCGACGTGTGGCTGCTGCGCTATGACAGCGACAAGCCCCTCACCATGGGGCGGCTGCTGAGCGAAAATGAAGGCTATGCCATGATGAAGCCCGTAAAAACGCAGAGTGTCTTTGCCTGCAACGTCTCCACTTCCATGTTCTATGAAGAGACACCCTTCCGCCCTGACCTGCTGCTTGAGGACTTCATACATATTCTGCACCCCGACACACTAAATTCCCGGTCGCTGCGTTATTATCATAAAGTGAGAAGTGAAGAGTGAAGAACCTGCTGCCCCACGGCTATAGTGTCATAGTGTTGGTACTGCTCATTGCGGTGCTTTTTGCCCTCAATATCTTTGAGGGCAGCGTGAGCATTCCAGCCTCGGCAGTGGTAGACATCCTGCTTGGTGGCGAGGGGCAGAAGGCATCGTGGAGCTATATAATACTACAGAGCCGCCTGCCGCAGGCTATGACGGCCCTTCTCTGCGGAGGCTCGCTGGCTGCGAGCGGCCTGCTGCTGCAGACGGCGTTCCGCAATCCCCTGGCAGACCCCTCCATCTTCGGCATAAGCAGCGGAGCGGGTCTTGGCGTGGCCTTAACGATGCTGCTGATGGGAGGTTCCCTGTCTGTAGGGTCGCTGCATCTGAGCGGCTTTGTGGCAGTAATCCTGGCAGCCTTCACGGGGGCAATGCTTGTAACGGCTTTGATATTCTTCTTTTCCACACTTGTGAGGAACTACGTGATGCTGCTCATAATAGGCATCATGACGGGCTACATAGCTTCGTCGGCCATCACCTTGCTCAATTTCTTTGCTACCGACGAGGGCGTGAAGTCTTACATGGTGTGGGGCATGGGGTCGTTCGGAGGTGTCACTATGGGCCACATGCCTTTCTTTGCCGCCACTATAGTGCTTGGCCTTGTTGCGACGCTGATGCTGGTGAAGCCCCTCAATGCCCTGATGCTTGGCGACCGCTATGCTGAGAACCTGGGGTTTAGCATAAGCCGCATACGCAACTGGCTCCTTGTGGTGACAGGCTTGCTGACAGCTGTGACGACGGCTTTCTGCGGCCCTGTCTCGTTCATAGGACTTGCCGTGCCCCATATTGCGCGGCTCCTTTTCCGCACCGACAACCACCGGCTGTTGCTGCCTGCCACGATATTGTGCGGTGCGGCTGTGGCGTTGCTCTGCAACTTCATCTGCTACCTGCCTCGCGAGAACGGCATGATACCCCTTGGAGCCATAACGCCCCTGGTTGGCGCCCCTGTTATAATATACATTATTATCAAGGGGAAAGGCGTGTCGAAATAGTTGTCGCCGTGGTTGAGAGGAAGCGTGAATCACACAAGCCTCTTGTGGCGGAAGAACCACCAAGCCAGGGCAGCGGTGCCTATGCTGATGATGAGGGCAAGGATGAAGCCGAAGGGTTTCTCTTCCATGCCGTTGACGAGGTTCATGCCGAAGAGTGAGGCAATGAGCGTGGGGAACATCATGATAATGGTGACGCTGGTGAGGGTACGCATCACGGTGTTCATGTTGTTGTTGATGATGCTTGAGTAGGTGTCCATCGTTGACTCCAGAATGTCGGAGTAGATGGCCGTTGTCTCGCGGGCCTGTGTCATCTCAATGCTCACGTCTTCAATGAGGTCGGCGTCAAGTTCGTCTATCTGCAGCTTGAACTTCAGCTTGGAAAGCAGCGTCTCGTTGCCGCGGATGGAGGTCTGGAAGTATGTGAGCGAGTCCTGCAGGCGGCTGAGGCCTATGAGGCTCTCGTTGTTCACGTCGCGGTCAAGGTTGCGCTTAGCCTTGTCTATGAGCGAGTTAATCTGCTTCAGGCGCTTCAGGTACCACACTGCCGAGCTGTAGAACAAGCGGAAAATCATGTCCACATAGTCGGTGAAGCCCACGCCGCGTTTCTGCTGGTAGCTTACGAAGTCGATCATCATGTTCGTCTCGTAGTAGCACACGGTGATGGTTACGTCCCTCTTGTGTATGATGCCGAGGGGCACTGTGGTATAGGGTGTGCGAGAGCGTATCTCCTTGACGTAGGGTATGCGCAGGATGATGAGCATCCAGCCGTCGTCGTATTCATAGCGTGCTCTCTCGTCGGTATCGCTGATGTCGGTGATGAAGTAGTCGGGTATGCCGAACTGCTCCTCCAGCTCGTGCTGGTCGTCCTCCGTGGGGCATGTCACCTGTATCCAGCTGTTGGGCTGCCACTCCTGGAGCTGGCTCAGCCCGCCTTGGGTGTTCCAGTAGGTCTTCATTGTTGCTATTCCTCCATAAAGGGTTTTCTGGCCGGAGGAATAGCGGCCGCTCGTCATTGCTGCCGATTCCCCCTGCCTTAGCGTTTATAACTATCCGCCGGGTAATCGTCCATGATTTTAGTGGTTTGGTTTGACATTTGCGTTATTTGCGGGTGCAAAGGTACGAAAAAAAACTAAAAAGGGAGCAGGAAAATGAAAATATTTTTTTACTTGGGGGAAGTTTGTCAAGCTTGTCAATGAGGCTATGTGGGCACTAAAGGAAGAAAAAGGTCTGCCAGTCATCAAGAACGGCCTTGCGGCCTCGCAGCTTGTCGGGAATGCAGCCTGGCTGCACCTTGTAACCGGGGAAAAAGCACTTGCCGTCCTTCAGGCGGATAAAAAAGATGATGTCGTCGGCAGAGAGTAACAGGTCAATGGGTTCAGAACCTTCTTTCGTTGTCATGGCCAAGTCAAAGGGAATGCTTGCCTGACTGAGGGCAAAGACAAGCACGTCTGTAAGGTAAGGATAATGCTTTTGTCTCTTTTCGTGAAAGGCAAAGTGCGTGTATAGTAGGTCTAAGCTGCACAAATAAGAATATAGTTGTGCAGTTTTCTCAATGTCTGACAGTTCAGAGCAAGCAATCCGCTCTATAGCTTCTTTCGTGGAGAGGGAATCAGCTTTAAGAAAGCGCAGTCCGTGTTCTCTGGCCTGTTGCAGCTGCCAAAAGCAGTCTTGAGCATCTTTGGATTTAAGTATTTCTCTTACAGGAGGATTGGGGGTTATTCCTTTAATGCGTTGTACAGGTGCCTTGTTGGTGGTGGGAGTCCATATAGATGCCCTGCTTACGTCTGTGAGAGTAGCAATATAGGGACGATTTTCCTGAGCATTGCCGCTGATGTCGGTGGCGCTGTATGAAAGGAGATAGTGGTCGCCTTTAGTGCGTCTTTTAGTAAAGTCGGGAGCGTTGTTCACTTGTCGGTAGCTGAGACAGAGGCGTTTGTTGCATTTCAAGCGGCAGTCATAATTCATGATGGGTAATTCCTGCTGGAGATAGAAACGATTCCTTCCCACACTGTTTTTGGTTTGGAAGTATGTGAAACTGTCGATGATGTCTCCAGTTTCTAAAGAGTCAATGGGGATGTAGCTCATTTGCTTCTCCGGCAGATTGAGGTCTGGGGAGAAGAAGGCATAGGTGTCGATGATTTGCTCTCTGCCGTTTTGTTTGATGACTTTGATGCCTGTAAAAGCCCAATAAGTATCAAGAAGGAATCTGACAGAAGCGTCGGCTGTAGTATAGGGCCAGTACGAGTATTTTCTCGCTGCATCATCACTATTGATGAATATTCGGGTGCGATGTAGATGCCTCTCATGCATTTGCACAGAAAGCCCAAGAGGGTCGGGGTATCCGCCAAAGAGAGGGAGAACTGGAAGAACGTGGCGTACTCGCCGGTATTCTATGCTGTCATACTCTGCAATAATCACTGCTGGCGAGTCTTTGTATTTCTCTGGGATAGTGTCTATTCTGAATGCTGGAAGATTCATGGACCAAACCATGTCCTCTATCTTATGGGCGTATTTGCGGTATTTTCGTTCTGAACGATTGGGGGAGGGCTGGGTCTTGATGTCTACTTGTTTCAGATGAACGTCGCAGACTGGCATCGTGATGGTTCCAATGTCAGCAACTTCACAAGTGCGGCTGACATCCTGGTACCCCACGTGGCTGATGCGCAACAGCGCCTCGGGCTCGTCGGTGGGAATGACGAAGCGGCCGTTCTGGTTGCTCACACCTTTGTTAATAATCGTGGAGTCGGTGGTGGAGCGCAGCGTGATGTTAGCATAGCTGACGGGCACGCCGCGCTCGTCGGTGAGTCGCCCTATGAGACGATAGCGGGCGGGCTGTGTGCACTTCACGAGCAGTATGGTGTCACCCTGGTTGTGAAGGCTGATGGGGTAGAAACCGATGCAGGCACGGATGGCCTCGGCCACGGTGAGCGAGTCGAACTGCTGGGTGACGGTGAAGTCGTGCAGCTCGTCGTGGATGAAGACGATGCGCTGCCCTCCTGCCGATGCCAGGTCGCTGAGCACCTCGGTCATGGGGCGGTCGCGGTAGTCGCGGCTGACGCGCTGCGCCTGCATCATGGTGGCGGGTAGCAGCAGGAGAAACAGTATGTTCAGGCAGGTCTTCATCTGACGTAGAGGGTGTCTTGCAGCAGTTCGAGGCTGATGCTCTCGAAGAGGCTGAGTGTGGTGATGATACTGTTGAGGGGTTCGGCCTGGTGCCAGTCGTAGTGGACGCGCAGGCGGCGGGCATCGTCGCTGAGAAAACGCAGCTGCACCTGGTGGTAAGCGGCCACGTCGACAAGTATCTGCTCTAATGGGGCGTCTTCGTAATGTATCGACTGTGGCTGTCGTGGAGTGGAAGTGGCGACAGGGGCACTAATGGCTGGTGCTGCCGGTTGCTGTGGCTGCGACTCCGAGTGCTGATGGCTGAAAAAGAAGGCAAGGGCAACACCCGAAAGCATCAAGAGAAGCGTGATGATGGCTGTGTACCACGAGAAATGGGCACGCAGCTGGCGCAGCCCCTGCGACAGGTGCTTATAGACAGCCACGCGGCTGATGCCCATGTCGGTGGCTATCTCGTTGTATTTCTTCTTATTCAGGAACCGCAGTTTGACCACGTGCCTCGTCTTGTCGTTGAGCTGCTTGTCCATGTAGTCGAGCACTTGGTCGAAGGGCGGCTCCTCGTAGTTGGTGGCCACCACATCGCAGGGCATTTGCTGCTCTGAGACCTTCACCACGCGGCGGTGTTCCAGCAGGTTCCGACAGCGGTTGCGCACGCTGACCAGCAGGTAGCTCTCGGCCTGCTCGGGGCGAAGGGAGCGCTCGCTGGTCAGCAGTTCGGCAAACACGTCGCTAACGGCGTCGCGGGCCTCCTCGTCGTTGCCGAGCAGGGTGCGTGCGGTGAGCAGCATGCGGTCGTAGTGGCTCTTGTAGAGTGCTTCTATCTGTGTGGTCATTGACGTGCCTCTTTCTTATAGTACAGCCGAGCGACCAAAATGCTAACCCCCTCAAAGGGCTTTTTTCTGTTCTTCCCCCTGTCCCTCTTTGCTGCAACAGTGTTGCAGCATAGGGCTACAGGCGGCAGATGTCGACGGCCATTTGGTTCAGCTGCAGACACATGTTGCGGGTGAGGGGCAAGCGCTGGTTTTGGTGGGGCCAGGGGGCAAGGATGAGGAAGCGTCCTTCGGCGCAGGCGTCAAAGTACTGATGGCCGGGCTTTGAGTATTTGTTGAAGCCCCACGGGGAGAGAAAGATGAGGGGGAGCCTGGCGTTGAGCACTGCCCGCATGGCAGCCTGTTCGCCTTTGCTGATGGCTGGCGACACGGGGATGATTCCTTTCCTCGCTTGGGAAAGGACGGCAGCGGCGGCAGCATTGATGTCGTCGTCGGAAAGGCTACGGGTGAATTGAATCTGCTGTTTTTGGGGGTGGGTGAGCAAGAAGCGGTTGCCGATGGCGGCGTAGGTCTGCTGGCCGATGGTGATGCCGAAGGCCACGCGGAAAAGTTCGGGGTGGGCGCGACGGACGGCCAGGCGGCGAGGGTTCTCCTGCAGGTAAGTGAACCAGCGGTCCAGCTCGCCGCTGCCCTCCAGAAATGTGGTCGTTGTAGTTGCGCGCCCACAAGAAGCCCTGCTTATCGCCTCCTTGTTTGCTATGCTGCAACACTGTTGCAGCACAGGGGAGCAGCTCACGAAAGGCTTTGTTGCAGCCAGCCTTGAAGCCCTTGATGGCCATGCCCAAGTGCTGGTCCATCTGCTCCTGCACGAAGAGAATACCATGGAGATGATCGGGCATCACCTGCGTGGCCAGCACCTTGATGGTGGGGTAGTGCTGCTCAATGGAAAGCCAGCAACCCTTGACACGCTCGCCCAAAGGCGACAGCTCAATGCGGGGAGCCTCCAGGGAACCGTCGGGTGCATCCGCCAGCCCTGCCAGCCGTCCCAAGAGCGGGTGCCGGCCTTCTACGGTCATGGTGATGAGGTAGACGCGGCGGGACTGATAGTCGTGGCCTACGCGGCGGCGGAGCATCGAGGGATTCTTCTCGCCTGCGAAAGCCTTGTGCTTTTCGAATTCTTCCCAGGTCATCTTCCTTTCTTTTTCCCTGCTCCCCTTGTCCCCCTATGCTGCAACACTGTTGCAGCAAAGAGAGACAGGGGTGGGATAGGCTACTTTTCGGGAACGTCCTCAAGCGTCTTCTTGAGCAGCTGCCAGAAGGGAGCCACTGTCTCAATCAAGGCACGCTCAGTGGTGGTGTGGGGGCTCTTCATGGTGGGGCCGAGCGAGACTACGTCAAGGTGGGGGTACTTGCCCAGGATTACCGAGCACTCCAGGCCGGCGTGGTCCACCTGAATGATGCCGTCCTGCTGGAACAGCTCCTTGTATTCCTTTAATAAGAGGTGCAGAATCTCTGAGTCGGGGTTGGGATCCCAGCCGCCGTAAGAGCCGGCCGTCTCCACCTTCATTCCTGCCATTGAGAAGCAGCTCTGCAGCATCTTCACCACGTAGTCCTTCATGTCCTCGCGGCTGGAGCGTGCCAGTATCTTTATGCTGGCCTTGCCGTCCTCAATGTCAATGATGGCCAGGTTGCTTGATGTCTCCACAACAGCGGGGTAGGCTGGAATGAAGCGGATAACGCCGTCGTGGCAGGCATAGATGGCGTCTACCAGGTTGTCCTGAATCTCCTCAGGCATCTGTGTCTTCGGAGCCTCCACCTGCTCGCAGCTGAGGCTGATGCCCTGCGGCTCAATGAGCTTGAACTCGTCGTTGAAGGTGTCGTTCCATTCGGCCACCATCTGTGCCAGCTCCTCAAGGTTTTCCTTCGGCAACGTTACCACGGCCTCGGCCTTGAATGGTATGGCATTGCGCATGTTGCCGCCGTGCCATGAGCATAGGCGTGCCTCAAGATCCTCAATAGTCTGGCGCACCACCTGCACGAGCAGTTTGTTGGCGTTTGCCCGGCCCTCGTTTATCTCCAGTCCGCTGTGACCTCCGCGCAGTCCCTGCACGGTAATGCGGGCAGCCACGTCGTCGGCATCGGTGTCCACGTCCTTGTATTCCAGCGTTGCGGTAACGTCAATGCCGCCTGCCGAGCCAATAACGAACTTGCCCCAGTGCTCAGAGTCAAGGTTGAGCAGTATGTCGCCCTGCAGCTCTCCCTCAGGCAGCTCGTTGGCACCATACATGCCCGTCTCCTCGTCGCGGGTGATGAGGGCGTCAATTGGGCCGTGCTTCAGGGTCTTGTCCTCCACGATGGCCATTATCGAGGCCACGCCCAGGCCGTTGTCGGCACCGAGAGTGGTTCCCTTTGCCTTCACCCACTCGCCGTCAATCCACGGCTCAATGGGGTCGGTCTCGAAGTTGTGCTTCGACTCCGGAGTCTTCTGCGGCACCATGTCCATGTGGGCCTGCAGTATTATGCCCTTGCGGTTCTCCATGCCTGGAGTGGCGGGCTTGCGGAAATGGATGTTGCCTGCGGGGTCCTTGACGGCATACACTCCGCACTCTTTTCCGAAGTCAAGCAGGAACTGCTGTATTTTCTCCAAGTGTCCGCTTGGGCGGGGCACTTGTGTCAGTTTGTAGAAGTTGCGCCAGATGCACTCTGGCTTGAGGTTTTGAATTTCGTTCATGTTAGTTAATAATATTAAGTTTAAGGGTGAATGGTTCTTTCTTTAGGGCTGTGGTGGGGGCTATGGCGGCAAAACCGCCGCGCACAGTGGCCAATCGGGTGGGGGGGCGGCGTGGCATTGTCACTGTCTTGCCTGGCTCTTTTTCCCTCCTCCCCATGCAATGTTCATGCCCATGGAGAAGTTCACGTTTGGCGACATGGGAATCATGTCTTCGTTTGTTTTAGCAATGATGTGGTCCATTCCAATGAAGAAGTTGACGGCCTTGGGGTGAATGTTGAGAATCCATCCGCATCCGGTGCCGAAGGTGCCAGCCGACACGTTGATGCCTCCGTCTATCCATCGGCATGGAGTCCAGTTCGCGCTGAGCCTTCCTTCCGTCCAGGAGTAGTTCTTGCCTTCGAAATGGTGGGTGGCGAGCAGTCCTACAGACAGCCGGTTGTAGAACGGCATCTTATATTCCACTGCGGCATTGACTGTAGCAGCCATCATGGTTGTCTTGCTTCCCTGGTTTCCCTTGTCTTCGAGGTTCAGGAAGTCTGCCAGCTGGTCGGCGTAAGAGTCAGCCTGGTCGTCGATTTTCTGGTTGGGGCCTGCAAAGTCGTTGTCGACAGCGATGTCATGGAATCCGTCGAAGGTGAATGTACCGCCCGGTGTCTGTGCCAGTATGTTGTTCTTCCAGTTTATGAAGCCCAGGTCGTTGATGGCAGCACTCACGGTGAAATCGCTGTTCACCTTGTAAACTGCTCCCAAGTCAATGCCAAGTCCAACGCCGCCAATAGGTTTGAAGTCGTCTTTGTCGATGTCGTCAACTCTCTGGTATGTGCCATTCTTGCTTTTGTATTCCTTTGTTTTGCTTTTCAGCACTATGCCGTCAGCATTGAGTTCTCCTGTTGCCTGCCCCTCCAGTGTCCATGTGTTGCCCACAAGGTTGGCGTGCATGTTGTTGAGTGTGAGGTCGGCTCTGGCGGCACCTATGTATGCCTTCAGCTTCATGCCCAGTCGAAGCTGGTTGCCAAAGTTGCGTGAATGTCCCAGTGCCACTTCGGCAAAGTTGTATGCCCTTGCGCCAATGTCGTCGAAAGTGTAGTTTTTGTTTTCTATCCCCTTGGCAAACTCCATGAGGCTCTTAGGCAGTGACAGCCCGAACATTGTGCGGTCGTTGACCTCGAAGGTGTTGTATCCTCCCCACGCCTTGAAGCCGAGCGAGAGGAGTGTGAGGCGCACATTCCCAATGGTTTTGATGCCATTGTCGCTGAAGGCGCTCATGGCCTGGTCGTAGGATATGCTTGGATGCATGAAGGTGATGGTTTTCTTTCCGGCCGGGTTGGGGTTTTTGTATAGTATGTCGTTCACTCCGAAGTTTCCCTGCACCTTGATGTTGATGTTGCCAAGCACGGGAATAGCGAAGTATCCTTGATCGTTGGCAAGTGCCGGATTCATCTGGTGCCTGTATTTGAAGTCTTCAGTAAAATAGGCCGACTGTAGTTCCTGCGCCGTCATGTTGGCGGCTGTGCACATCAGGAGAGAGGTAAGCCCCAGTATTCTGTATATTGTTCTCATAACTGTTCTTGCTGTAGGTCCTATTAATAAATATGTTGTAATCTCCCCGTTAGTTTTAGTCTTTGTCGGGGTCATACTCTACGATGCCGTTGAGTGTGATGCCTATATTGCTGATTTGTAGTTTCTGTGTTTCCTTGTTGAGAGTGTTGCCGTCGAAGCCTTCAGGAGTGTAGGCTTGTGCTTTGAAGCGCAGTCCGTCGAGCAGTCTCATGGCTTCCTGGCTCTGTAGTGTGGCTACAATGGTGAGCTGCGTGGTGACCGGGTTCTCCGGTGTGCCAGCCTGTATGGCATTGTCGGCGGCACTTGTTGTGATGTCTATTTTGACGTCGTTGCTGCCAAAGATGCCCCTGTTGCCGCTGTTGTCGATTTTCATGCCCTCTGCCGACACCATGAGGTTCAATGGAACCTTGTTTGTGACGTTGGCGGTGAGCTTCACGGTGGCTCCCTTGCGCAGTGTGAGGTCTTTCAGGTCATCTTTCCAACCGTCTACGGAGTCGCGATAGACAATAGCCGTGCCGGCATCGAAGGCTAGTGGAGCCTCAAACTTGAATTCGGGCCTTATCTCGTATGTCTCTCCGAGTTCAATCTGCCCAATGGTGCCAGCTTTCACTCCGGCAGTGTATTCGAAGGCGATGCGGTCAGGTATGGTGTTGACGAGGTCGGAGAGCCTGCCTTGCGCTGGCTGGTACTTGGTGTAGCTGCCGTACTGTGCAGGTATTCTGTCAGTGCGGTCGGCAATGATGATATGTGATATTGTAGATGCGTTGTTGCTTTCCGTGGGATGCCGGTCGATGGAGAAGGTAGGCAGCACTGTTCGTGCTATCTCGCGGTTGTCCTTGTAAGCCACGATGACGGGGTTGATGACCTCAGGTACGATGTTGGCATTGTTGCTGATGTCGAGCACCAGCATGGGGTTGTCGAGCACCAGTCTCACCTCGTCGTCTTTGAGGAAGTCTGGCAGGTCGTTGATGGTGAAGTCTCCGCTTCCGGTCTGCAGGTCGGGTGCAAACTCCCCTTTGATGCCATTGATGACGACGGGGCTGATATGTGTTGTGCTCAGCACCTGGTACTGCGGGGCATAGTCGTTGCTTATGGCATCCATGAGCACCTCCTTGAGGCCGTTCTTGTCAATGGCGTTGCGGCTAATGAGGAAGTCAAGCTCAATGGCTCCTTTCAGGTGGATATTGCCGTTCTTGGCCACGAGAAAGCATTCCTCCTCTTCCGAGTGTGCGTTGATATTGTTGAATCCCTTGATGGTAAGTGTAAGGCTGATGTCATTCTTCACCGAGATGTTGGTAAGCGTCACGACGTTGTCGCTGCTCAGTGTGGGGTTTCCCTGTGATGCGCTTACCTCCAGTACCAGATAGTCTGGCAGGGCCACCTTCAGCATGTCAATTCTGGAGAATACCTTCCTTAGGTCTGGCGAGAAGCTTATGGTGGAGGAAATCTGCGAGTTGGTGCCCTCGGTAGAGGTCGTTATTCCCAGTAGCTGTACGATATGCTCGTCGGTGGTGCTCAGTTCAAAAAGGTTCAGCAGGCTGTCGCTTGGCTGTTTGAGTTCTTCCGGCAGGTAGTTGTCGATGTTGTCGATCACATAGTCTACGGCATCTTCTATCTGCTGCTCTGTGGGTTGCTGCGGCAGAGTGACGTAGTCGCTGAGGCTGGCCAGCTCCGGCACGACAACGGGCTTGTCGAAGTTCTGGTCAATACCTACCGTCACTATGTCCACGCATGGCCGGGCGGGCGTGATGTCGTCCTTGTCAACTGCCTTTACAAAGACATAGTTGCCCTGTTCGTCGGTGTCGATGACATCGCTGTTGTCAATGTCGAACACCTCCTCAAGGGCAATCTCATGTGTGGAGTTGTTTCCCGGTAGCTTGAAGTCTCTTAATTCAAAGCCAAGTGTGGTGTCGATGTCGTCGAAATCGATGCCTTCTTCTTTTGAGCACCCTGTTGTCACAATACTGCACAGGGTCACTGCCGCAGTAGCAGTGAGCAGCTGTGATAAAGTCCGATTAAGCTTCATTGTCATTGTCGTCTTAGTTATGGTCGCTGATTTTGTTTGCAAATTTACGGTATTTTTTCTTAAGCGCAAAGTTTTTGTTTGCATTTTTTTTATTCTTTTCTTTTGCCCTTTGCCCACTTCTTTGTACCTTTGCGGCAGCAAAGACAATACATAACCTTAAAACTATGATAAACCATCAACTATTGGAACCCGAGAGCATCGTCGTCATTGGCGGCTCCAACAATGTGCACAAACCTGGCGGCGCCGTGGTGCGCAACCTCATGAGCGGGGGCTACAGCGGCACTCTCCGCGTGGTGAACCCCAAGGAGGACGAGGTGCAGGGCATAAAGGCCTTCCACGATGCCCGCGAGCTGCCCCCCACCGACCTTGCCATCCTTGTCGTGGCTGCCAAGTACTGTCCCGACTACGTGGAGCTGCTGGCGAAGGAGAAAAATACGCGCGCGTTCATTATAATATCTGCGGGCTTCAGCGAGGAGACCCACGAGGGCGGCCTGCTGGAGCAGCGCATACTCGACATCTGCGAAGAGTATGGCTGCGCCCTCATTGGCCCCAACTGCATAGGCCTGCTTACTCGCTGGCACCACTCTGTGTTCACCAAACCCATACCACAGCTCAATCCCAAGGGTGTGGACTTCATCAGCGGCAGCGGCGCCACTGCCGTGTTCATTCTTGAGAGTGCCGTGACGAAGGGCTTGCAGTTCAACTCCGTGTGGAGCATAGGCAACGGCAAGCAGATAGGCATAGAGAGCGTTCTTGAGTATATGGACGAGCACTTCGATGCCGAGCGAGACTCGCTGGTGAAGCTGCTCTACATAGAGAACATTGCCGACCCCGACAAGCTGCTCTTCCATGCCACCAGCCTCATCCGCAAGGGCTGCCGCATAGCTGCCATCAAGGCTGGCTCGTCGCAGGCCGGCAGCCGTGCCGCCAGCAGCCACACCGGAGCCATTGCCTCCAGCGACTCGGCCGTGGAGGCCCTCTTCCGCAAGGCTGGCATAGTGCGCTGCTTCAGCCGTGAGGAGCTGACCACCGTGGGGTGCATCTTCACACTACCACGCTTCAACGGCAAGAACTTTGCCATCGTCACCCATGCCGGAGGGCCCGGAGTGATGCTCACCGATGCCTTGTCGAAGGGCGGCATGCAGGTACCCCCACTGACGGGAGCCGTCGCTGAGGAGCTGAAAGCCAAGCTGCTGCCAGGATCGTCGGTGGCCAACCCCATTGACATACTGGCCACGGGCACTGCCGAGCACCTTGGCATAGCCATTGACTACTGCGAGCAGATGGACGACATAGATGCCATCATGGTCATCTTCGGCACTCCTGGACTGGTGAAGATTTTTGAGGTCTACGATGTCCTTGACAAGAAGATTCACGAGTGCCGCAAGCCTATCTTCCCCATCCTGCCCAGCGTGAGCACGGCAGGTCCTGAGGTTCAGGAGTTCCTCAGACGAGGCCACGTGAACTTCAGCGACGAGGTGACGCTTGCCACCGCCCTGACGCAGGTGATGAAGACTCCTGCACCGGCCGAGCAGAACGTGGTGATAAACGGTGTGGACGTGCCGAAGATAAGGAAGATTATTGACAGCCTTTCTCCAACGGAAGAGGGGAACGGCTACATCAGCCCGGAGAAAGTGCATGACTTGCTCACCGCTGCCGGCATACCCACGGTGTCGGAGTTTGTAAGTGCATCCAAGGACGAGGTGCTGGCCTTTGCCCAGAAGACGGGCTTCCCCGTTGTTGCCAAGGTGGTGGGGCCTGTCCACAAGAGCGACGTGGGCGGCGTTGCCCTCAACATCCGCTCAAAGGAGGTGCTCGGCGCTGAGTTCGACCGCATGATGCAGCTGCCCGATGCCACTGCCGTCATGGTGCAGAAGATGCTGAAGGGCACCGAACTCTTCGTGGGTGCCAAATACGAGGAGCGCTTCGGACATGTGGTGCTCTGCGGCCTGGGCGGCATCTTCGTTGAGGTGCTGCGCGATGTGAGCAGCGGCTTGGCACCGCTCTCCTACGAGGAGGCCTACAGCATGATCCGCTCCCTGCGGGCCTACAAGATTCTGAAGGGCACCCGCGGTCAGCAGGGCATCAACGAGCGCCGCTATGCCGAGATAATCGTGCGACTATCCACCCTGCTGCGCTTTGCCACCGAGATAAAGGAGATGGACATCAACCCCCTGCTTGCCGACGGCGACGATGTCATTGCCGTTGATGCCCGCATAAGGGTGGAGAAATAGATTGTCAGGTTGTCAAAATAAATATTAGCGAGTAGCAAGACGGCAGAGACAGAAAACCTTACAGCAAAAGCGTTAAAAAGGTTTAATTGTGGGATTAAGAACATTGTTTTTTGTAATTTTGCAAACATTATTATTACTATCATCATGAAAAAGAAGCTTCTCAGCCTGGCAATGCTGGCGGCATTCGCCATGACGGCCTTCTCGCAGGCCCTGCCCAGTGTCACTATATTCGGCGACTCATACTCCACCTACGAGGGCTACCTTACCCCCGACACCATGGAGACCTGGTACTTCGCCAACCGCAACGAACCGCAGCGCACCGACGTGAAGAGCGTGAGGCAGACGTGGTGGTGGCAGGTGGTGCAGCGCATGGGCTGGAAGCTGGAGCGCAACAACTCGTGGAGCGGTGCCACCATCTGCAATACGGGCTACGGAGATGCCGACTACACCCACCGTTCGTTCATGACGCGCCACGACAACCTGGGCAACCCAGACGTGATACTGCTCTTCGGAGGCACCAACGACTCCTGGTGCGGAGCGCCCATTGGCGAGTTCAAGTATGCCGACTGGAAGCGGGCCGACCTGTACTGCTTCCGCCCGGCGCTGGCATGGCTCTTGGAGCACATGCAGGACCGCTACCCGACGGCAAAGATATACTACATACTGAACTGCGACCTGAAGGATGTCATCAACAGCAGTGTGGACACTATCTGCCAGCACTACGGCATAAAGGTGATAAAGCTAAGCGGCATTGACAAGACGGCAGGCCACCCGAACATAAGGGGTATGCAGCAGATTGCCGACCAGGTGGTGGCCGCACTACGGCAGTGAGAACTGATAAGTGATGAAAACGAGGCACAGAGACAACAAGGGCAGGGGAAGATATGGCTGGCATATCTTTCACTTCCCGTCTTGCGCCCTCACTTGTTGCATATTACTTATCTCTTATCACTTATCTCTTCTCCCTTCCCTTGCCCAGAACGCCCAGATAAGGAGGGAGTTCACCGAAGAGTACCCGCTGGTCTATGCCGATGCATGGGACCTCTGGCCCTATTCCTTCCTTGACGAGAACGGCGACCCGCAGGGCTACAACATTGACCTGGTGACAATGGTGATGAACGAGCTGGGAATTCCCTTCACCATTGACCTGAAACCCACGAAGAAAGCCCTTGAAGACTTGCGCGAGGGGCGCTCAGACCTGATGCTTGGCATGGTGGACCGCTACCATGACAGCTTCACCACCCACTACGGAAAGTTTACCGTGCAGCTGTTCACCCACAGCGTGCTCCACCCAAAGAGCCAGCCCGTGACGGTACACGACACGCGCGACCTGGCCAGCCAGAGGGTTATAGTGCATGAAGGCAGCTACAGCCACAACCTGATGAAGGAGCGCGGATGGGAGGGCAACGCCACTCCAATGGGCGACATGGACAAGGCCGTACAGCAGGTAAGCTCAACCAACAGCGGGCAGATTCTGTGGAACACTATGTCGCTGAAATGGCTGGCAAACAAGTATCACGTGGAAAACCTGGAGCTGTCACCTGTAGACATGCCGCCCGGCGACTACCGCTTCATGGCAAACGACAGCCTGCTGCTTGAAATGCTCGACAACACCGTGGCCAGCCTCAGGGCAAGGGAGAAGCTGACACCGATAGAGCAGAAATGGTTCTACCCCGACGAGAATCCCGACAAGGGCCTGCCCATGTGGCTATGGAACGTGGTAGTCATCATAGTGCTCATCACCCTGGCGCTGATAGCCGTCAGCCTCTTTTTCAGGGCCCGCGAGCGGAAGCTGACAAGGGAGATACGCCTGCGCAATTCGCGCCTGGCCCAGATTCTCAATACCTGCCAGATAAAGATTTGGACCTACAGCGTCAAGGAAGACTCGTTCACCTGGTTTGACAGCAACAAGAAGGAAAGGAGGCACATGTCGGCCGGCGAGTTTTCCAGGAGGTACAGCGAGGCCGACTTCCAGCGCATACAGAATGCCCTCGGCAGCATTGCCAAGATGCAGGAGAAGGAGCTTCAGCTTGAGATAAATGCCAAGGACGGCGACGACGGCGAGGAGCGCACCTACGTGATGAACCTCTCCGTGCTGCGCAGCGACCGCGACGGCAGACCCGTGACAATAATGGGCACGAAGAGCGACGTCACCGAGGAGCACCTTAAGCAGCAGAAGTTCATAGACGTGACCCACCGCTACAGGGCCATCTTCAACACCGCCATGGTTGACATGGTCTACTACAAACGCGACGGCCTGATTCTCAACATGAACCAGCGCGCACAGCAGACATTCAAGATGCCGCTCGATGCTGTGCACCGCGAAGGAGTAAAGCTGAGCGACATCCTGTCAGAGGAGAACTTCAAGCTAAGCGACTTCGAAAAAACAGACCGCTTCTATGCCACACTCTTCATAGACTACAGCCAGGAGAAGAAGCTGGAGTCGCGCAGCATTGACGGCCACATAGACTATGAGCTGCAGCTGGTGCCCGTCAATGACAGCAAGGGAAACTTTATCGGAGCCTACGGAACAGGCTGGGATGTGAGCGAGATAAGCCGTACATACCGCAAGGCCCGCCACAGCGTGATGCAGCTAAAGACTGCCATGCAGGAATTGGCCGACCACGTGAGCAATATAAACTACGCTCTTCAGGTGGCCGGAGTTCGCATGGTGACTTACTCGCCCCAGAGCCACATGCTCATCATAAACCACCGCATGCACGAGGCCCAGTACGTGCTCACCCAGCAACGCTGCATACAGCTCACAGACAGCAGTTCCATGAATGCCGTGATGAGGGCCCTCAGGACTATGGACCGCCGGGCAAACACCGTCATTGACTGCGAGGTGCGCACCAGGCTGCGCTTAGAGGGCAACAAGAACCTGTGGCTGCAGGTGCACCTCTTCCCAACTCTAAACAGCGAGGGCAGGGTGATGCACTACTCAGGCTTGCTGCGCGACACCACGGAGATGAAGCACACGGAGCACATGCTGCAGTTGGAGACCGAGAAGGCTCAGGAGGTGGAGCAGGTGAAGAACAAGTTCCTGCACAACATGTGTCAGGAGATACGCACGCCGCTCGACTCTGTGGTGAACTATGCCGAGCAGTTTGAAAACGAGCACCGCCCCGAGGACGAGCACCTGTTCATAAGCAAGATAAAGGAGCACTCCACCCACCTGCTGAACCTCATCAACGACATACTGTTCCTCTCGCGACTGGATGCACGCATGGTGGAAATCAACCCTCAGCCCTGCGACTTTGCACAGACCTTTGGCAGCCACTGCCATACTGGAATGGAGAAGAACAGGAAGGAGGGTGTTAACTACGTCATAGAGAACCACTACAGCTCGCTCGTGGTAGACATAGACGACATGAACGTGGGGCGCATCATTCAGCAGGTTGCCGAGAATGCCGTGAAGCACACCAGCAACGGCTACGTGCGCGCGCGTTATGAATATATAGGTGGAAAGCTTGTCATCTCTGTCGACGATACCGGCGATGGCATACCCCCTGCAGCCCTGAGCCACATTTTCGACCGCTTCAACACGGAGCAGAGCGGCAGCCACGGCACAGGCCTGGGACTGCCCATCTGCAAGGAACTGGCCAGCCAGCTGGGCGGCACCATCGACATAAACAGCGAGGTGGGCAAGGGCACCACAGTATGGATTACCATACCCTGCAAGGCAACCACCATAGAACACAAAAAGGAGAGCTAAGCCAATGAACAGACACCGCCCATACACAAAGCCCGAATCCATAGGCAAGCTGCTCACGGCTGCCATGCTGCTGCTGTGCCTGCTCATGGCAACCACCACGGCACAGGCAAAGAGGGAGAAGACCGTGAAGGTGGTGTGCGACTGGGACTTTGCCCCTTACGAGTTCATCAACTCATCGGGCGACCCCGACGGATACAATGTGGAGATACTGGAAGCCATACTGAACAGCATGGGGCTGAAGTATGAGTTTGTCACCGGAGCACGCAACCAGAACATGGACGCCTTCAACAACAAGGAGGCCGACCTCATAGTGGACTACAGGAACCGCTTCGTAGCCGGTCGCTATCACCGTTCGCTCGTGCCACTGGGCTACTACAACTTTGCCGTGGCCCACCTGCCTGACAAGCCCGACATCACCACCGTGCAGCAGCTGGTAGGAGCAGGCACAATAGTGTTCAACAGCAGCAACGACTCCATAGCAAGAGTACTCTTCGGAAGCCTTGCCGACAGCATCAGCATTGCGTACCACTCCCCGCGCGAGGGCCTCTACGGGGTGAGCACCGGAGAATATTCCTATTACTTCTGGGGCGAAGACCCCATGAGGTGGAAGCTCAACGGGCTGAACCTGCCAAACATCGTTGTCAACAATTTCGACATGCCTGCCACGCCGATACACATAGTGGGCCACGACAAGCACCTCATTGACGAGATTGATGACATCTATGCACGACTGCAGCAGAGAGGCGAGATAGAGCAGATATACAACAGGTGGTTCCACCCAGAGGCAGTGGAGGCAACGACATCGCCAAAGATACTGTTCTTTATTGCCATCGCCCTTGTCATAACGTTCGTCGTGCTGGCATTGTCCATCCTTGCAAGGAAGCGCCTGAAGGCAGTGGTGAGACGCAATGAGGACTTGGAGAACATGATGCACAAGGCCCTAAGCATGCGCAACTACAGCGTCATCATCAATGACCTGCACCGCGGCAAGCTTACAAACATGCACGGCAACGCGCTGCCTGCCGAGGGCGTCAGTGCAAAGGACTTCATAGACTTTGTACACCCCGACGACCGCGACAAGATGAAGAACCGCTCAAAAAGCAAGCAGGCACAGAAAGGCCAGGCGCAGACATTCGAGATGAGGTGGAACAGCGGCTCGCAGAATTTCCCCCAATGGGTGGACATAGAAGGCAACTCTTTCCCGGAGTTCGACCACCGCGGACGCCCCAAGGACATTGTCATCACGGCACGCGACGTGACCGACGAGAAAAAGAAGGAAAAGGAGGAAATGGAGCTGGCGCTGAGGTTCAAGAAGATGTTCGACTCCACCCTCCTCGCCATGTCGTTCTACGACAAGGACGGCTTCCTCATCGACCTGAACCAGAAGATGCGCGAGCTGTGCAACATTGACGGCGAAGAGGCAGAGCGTTTCTTCCGCACTACAAACCTCTTTGACATGAGCCTGGTGAAGAACGAATTCGAAGGGAAGGTGGAGGACACTTTCCACGTGTGCCAGCACCTTATAGAGCCTGAAGCCGGTATTGACAAGTATCTGGAGTTCAGGATACGTCCCATCTCAAGGGGCGACGGCACCCTGCTCTACTATGTCATCACGGCCCGCGACATCACAGCAGAGCGCAGCATGTACATGGAGCTGAAAAAGCAGGACAAGGCCCTGCAGAAAGCCTCTGCCACCAACACCCGCTACGAAAAGGAGATGAAGGAGCTGCTGGAGAACAGCAACATGTACATCTGGCGACTCAACCTGGATACAAACATCATCTCCTTCTCGCGCTCCATGAACCACGTGGAGTATACACGCACCCTGCAGGAGCACATTGACAGCATGTTTGAAGACGAGCGTGCGGCAGCCACGGAAACCGTGCGCAACCTGAGGCACATCACCAAGCCGTTCTCCACCATACACCACTTCCACTACACGCCTGTAAGCGACAAGCCTGCCTGGCACTCCACCAGCGGAATGCCCCTAACAGACAGCAAGGGCAACGTTACGGAGCTGTTCGGAGTGGTGCGCGACATTAGCGGACTCATGGAGGCACAGGAGCGACTGAAGGAAGAGACGGCACGAGCCGAGAACTCGGCAATGCTGAAGAGCACCTTCCTGGCAAACATGACCCACGAGATACGCACGCCGCTGAATGCCATAGTGGGATTCTCGGACGTGCTCTCAATGATTGACGACGCAGAGCAGCGCAAGGAGATAATACGCATCATACGCAACAACTGCGACATGCTGATGAGGCTCATCAACGACATCTTCGAGGCATCTACCATGGACATCAAGCCGCTTGAGATAGTGGCGCAGAAAGTGGACTTCGCACAGGAGTTCAACATCGTCACACAGTCGCTGGCACAGCGCGTTCAGGAGCCTGGAGTGGAGTACATAGTGGAGAATCCATACACCTCCTTCATCACCACCATAGACATGGGCCGCATGCAGCAGGTGATAACAAACTTCCTGACAAACGCCGTGAAGTACACCCACCAGGGCCACATCCGCGTGGGCTACCGCTATCAGGACGGCGGCATCTACATGTATTGCGAGGACACTGGTGCCGGCATTCCCAAGGACAAGCAGGCCAAGGTGTTCGACCGCTTTGTGAAGCTCAACGACTTCGTGCAGGGCACCGGCCTTGGCCTGAACATCTGCAAGGCCATAGCCGAGCGGTCAGGAGGACGTATAGGCCTTGAGAGTGAGGGCGAGGGCAAGGGCAGCATGTTCTGGATTTGGGTGCCATGCAGCAAGACGGATGCCACGCCGGCAGATTAAGGCCTCTGGAAAAGGAAAGAAACGACACAGTAATGAACACATACCCGCACATAACAACTAAATGGACATCAGTCATCGTGGCCCTGATAGCAGCGCTGGCCTTTGCCATGCCTGCGGGCGGGCAGCTCACCGACACCACCTTCTCGCCCCACAGCGACGACAGCCAGTCGGAACCGCCAATGATTTCCATTCAGCGCTATACTGAAGAGAACCCACTCGTCTACGAAGGAGCACAAGACCTCTGGCCCTATTCATTCCTCAACGAGAACGGCGAGCCCGACGGCTTCAACGTGGACCTCATAAAGCTTATCCTCAACAGGCTCGACATTCCCTTTGAGATAAGGATGAAGCCAAGGCTGATGGCCTTCAGGGATCTGAAGGAGGGCAAGTCGGATTTGATGATAGGCCTTGTGGCCGGGTTCCACGAGGAGTACAGCCAGTACAGCCAGAACGCCGTGACTCTGTTCACACAGAGCGTGCTCTCACCTAAGAGCGCCCCTACGGAGATTCACAACTTCAGGGACCTGGCCACACACCGCGTCTACGTGAACGACAGCAGCCTGTGCCACCACCTTATGATAGACTATGGCTGGGGCGACAATGCCATACCCACACGCACCATTGGCGAGACCATACGCAAGATGAGCAACGACAACGAGGGTGAGATGGTGTGGAACACTATATCGCTGAAGTGGATGCTGCGCAAGTTCCAGATAGACAACCTGGAAATCACGCCCATCAACATGCCCCACGGCGAGTATCGCTTCATGTCGCACAACACGGCGCTGCTCCACCTGCTCGACAGTGTCTGCACCGTGATGAACACTGGCGACGAGCTGCTGCCCCTGCAGAACAAATGGTTCTTTCCGGAGCGCCAGAAGGCAGCGCTGCCGGCTTGGGTGAAATGGGCCGTTGCCGCCACCCTGCTCATACTGCTGCTGGTGATAGTATATTTCATTGTGTTCCGCTGGCAGCTGAGCAAGATGAACAAGAAAAACCTGCTGCGCAACCGTCGCCTGGCCCTCGTGCTGAACACAAGCCATGTGCGCATCTGGACCTACGACATCAGGCGCAAGCTGTTTGAATGGCGCAACGAGAACGGGCAGACCGCCTCTACCTATACCATGGACGAGTTTGCCACTCGCTACAGCCACGAGGACTTCCTCCAGCTTAAGGATGCCCTGCTGAAGCTGGCCCACTCCACACCCGACGAGGCCGACCCGCATATCACTCTTGAGCTGAAGGCAAAGGATGTAGAGGGCGGAGACCAGGAAGTGCGCGACTATTACATCGTGCTCTCCATTCTGGAGCGCAACAATAAGGGCATGCCCACCGTCATTATAGGAACCAAGAAGGACGTTACCAGCGAGCGGCAGCAGAAGAGGCAGGCCGACGAACGCAAGCTGCGCTACTGGTCAATATTCCAGACTCCGTCTGTGGGCATTCTCCTGTTCGACAAAAACGAGCAGCTCACCAATATCAATGACAAGGCATGCGAGATGCTGGGCTGCACGTCAGAGGAAATAATCAGCGAGCACGTGTCGCTCAATGACATCTTCGCCCCAGGCAGCTACCGCATCACACCATGCGACGGATTCTATGCCACCCACATAGCCGACTATGGAAAGAACGGTGACTTACAGAGCAGAGTGAAAAGCATCAGGCTCTCAGACAAAGTCTACATTGAGTACCACATCATCTGCATAAAGGACGATGCCGGGAAAACCACGGGCTTTTTTGCTATCTGCCGCGACGTGGCACACATAGCCCGCAGCAAGGAGAAGTATAACAGGACTGCCACCTCGCTCTACACCTCGGAGGAGAAGCTGAAGGAGTACATCGGTAATATTGACAGCGTGCTTCATGAGAGCGACGTCCGCCTGGCCACCTACTCGCCATCCACTCATACTCTCACCATCCACCGCAGCGTCTACGAGGTGCAGCATGCCCTTACCCAGACACGCTGCATGACCCTGGTTGATGACTACTCGAAGAACCAGGCCATGCGTATGCTCAACGCCATGGACGACCGGGTGAAGCGCCCCATTAGCGTTGACATACTCACCACGCTGCGCATAAAGGGAGGCATCAGGCTCTGCCTGCACTTCAGCCTCATGCCTGTCACCGACAAGCAGGGCAACATAGTGGAGTACCTGGGACTGTGCCGCGACAAGAGTGAGCTGAACGACATAAGGAAGCAGATGGGGGTACACACTGCTATGGTGCAGGAGGTGGAAACCACGCAGAACAGGTTTATCAACAACATGGTGAAGGAGATCCGCACTCCTATGGACATCGTGCTGAAGTGCGTGCAGCACATCCACGACGAGGTGGCCACAGCCGACGAGGCCGCCATGCTCGAAACCATCATTGCCAACTCCGAGAAGCTTCTACACCTCATAGACAACATCCTTTACTTGTCTCGCCTACAGGCCCACATGGTGGAGATAAACAAGCAGCCGAGGAACTTTGCCGAGACATTCGAGGCACAGTGCCAGAACGGCTGGGAGCCTTACCGCAACGCCGACACCCGCTATATAGTGGAAACCAACTATGAGAAGCTCGTTGTAGACATTGACATCGACAACCTTGGCCGCGCCATTCAGCAGGTGGCAGCCAACGCAGCACAGCACACACACAGCGGAACCGTCAAGGCACGCTACGAATACATAGGCCGCCGACTCGTCATCTCCATCGACGACACGGGAGTGGGCATTCCCAAGAATGTGCTGGAACACATCAACAGCTCTGACAAGAGAACTCTGCGCGATGCCCACGGACTTGGCCTCAGCATAACGAAAGAACTGGTGAGCCAGATGGGCGGCACGGTAGACATAACCAGCGAGGAGGGCGTGGGCACAACGGTCTACATCACCATACCCTGCCATGCCTACGAGATGAACAGGAAAAAACACTTCTGACACATGAAGAGACACGCCATAGCCATACTGCTGCTCTTGCTGGCCTTCATGCCTGCAGCCAAGGGACAGTCACTGAAAAGCCGCTACAACAGCGAGCACCCCGTCGTCATTGTGTGCGACTGGGACAAGCCGCCCTACGAATTCCTTAGTGACAACGGCGACCCCACCGGCATGAATATTGACATAATCCGTGCCGTGATGAACGGGCTGGAGCTGCCTTGCCGCTTTGTCATGAAGGAATGGACAATAGCCATGAAGACTTTTGAGCGCGGACAGGCCGACATCATCCTGACAAACGCCCACCGCTTCAGGGGCCAGGATTTTGCCGTTTCAGAGAACATAATAAACTACGACCGCATACAGGTGGCCCTGCTCGGCGACTCTGCCAGCACCGTTACCTTTAGGCAGCTTGAACGCGAAGGGGTGGTGTTCAAGCCCGGCGACTACTCGGCAACCTATTTCCTTGACGGCGAAACAGATAACATTACTGCCAACATTGAGTTCCAGTCGCCCAAGGTGGCTCTCATGGGGGTAGCCAACGGCGACTACAAATACTATGTGTGGGGCGAGGAGCCGCTGAAATGGAAGCTGAAGGAGCTTAACCTCACCGGCATCACTCTCAGCGACGTGGGAATACCCATCTCTGAGATTCACTTCGTAGGCCGCGACAGGCAACTCATAGAGGAGATTGACGACCAGTTCTCTCGGCTGAAGCAGCGTGGCGACTTAGCGCAGATAAACACCCACTGGCTGCACCCTGAGCAGGAAGTGCCAAGTTCCACGCCTACCACGCTGATCATCATAGGTGCCGCATTGCTCCTTGCCGTTGTATTCTACCTGCTCTCGCGCCTTACCAAGGCCCACGTGAAGTCGGCCACCCGCAAGTTCATCGAGCTTAACGACATGATGATAAAGGCGCTCCACATGGGCGACTTCAAAATAATGGAGTACGACATAGCCGCCAACCGCATCGTGAACCGCTATGGCAACATTCTCCCTGAAGGCGGACTCACCATTGAGGAGTTCACCGCCCGCATTCACCCCGACCAGCAGGAGGAGTTCAGAAAGAAAATGCAGCAGCTCGTGAACGGACGCGAGAGGAAGTTCGACCTGGACAAGCGCTGGAATGCCGGCACTGCCGACAACCCGCAATGGCTCGACTTCCACGGGCACGCCATCTCGGAAACCGATGAGAACGGCAGGCCTGCATACATCATAAACGCCATCCACGACATCACACACGAAGTGGAGGAGGACGAAGCCATGCAGAACCTTACCAACCACTACGACCATCTGGTCAATATGCCGTCGCTCGGCATCTCCTTCTACGACAAGGACGGGTGGCTCATCAGCATCAACGACTCCATGAAGCAGCTTTGCGGCATCACCGACGACAACCCCGAACAGATGCGCTTCTGGGAGTCGATAAACATGTACGACGTAAACAATTTCCGGAACATATATCTGTCAGACGAGGATGGCGACACCATTGTGTGCCAGCACCTCTTCCTGCCTGAAATAGGTCTTGACAAGTACATTGAGCTGGGAGTGCGCCCGCTGTATGACAACGACGGCGGTCTGGTGAACTTCCTCATATCGGCCTTCGACGTAACAAACGAGCGAAACGACGACCGCGAGGAACACCTGCTGGAACGGAAACAGCGCCGTGTGGTAAACGACATCGCCGTCCACAAGGAACGGCTCATTTACATGCTACAGGAGAGCACCCGCTACATCATTCGCAGCGACATGAAGCGGCAGACAATAGCTTTCTACCGCTCGCCCGAAATCCCGGAGTACGAACACACCTGGAAGGAATTCCTGTCCATGCTCAACGCTCAGGAAAGCGATGCCCTCAGAAACCTGCTCACCGACAAGAGCACCCGTACTACTCAGACCTTCATCCTGCACCTCACCAATCCTGCCCTCTCTCCTTCAACCTACACCATCCGCATACACTTCACCCCGATGACAGACAAGCAGGGGAACATCGTGGGGCACGAAGGTATATCCTCTGACATCTCCGAGCAGGTGAATGCCCGCAAACTGCTTGAGGAGAAAAAGGAAGAGGCCGAGCAAAGCGTGAACCGCAAAAGCGGCTTCATGGCCTCCATGACCCACGAGCTGCGAACACCCCTCAACGCCATTCAGGGCTTCAGCAGTGTGCTGTTGGCACTAAGCGACGAGCCGGGGCGCAGCGAGTATGTGAGAATAGTGCGTAACAGCAGCGACATGCTCCAGAGACTCATCAACGACATCATTGAGGCATCACGCATCAGCGAGGGAGCACCGATGGTGATAAGGCCTAAGGAGGTGGACTTCCCAATGTACTTCGACGACATGTGCACCGCCTTGCGCCAAAGGGTGCAGAACCCCAACGTGGAGTTCAGCAAGGACAGTCCCTACGAGCATTTCTATACCTGCATAGACACGGAGCGAATAATGCAGATACTGACAAACTTCGTTACCAACGCGGTGAAGTTCACCAACAAGGGGCACATTCGCGTGGGATACAAATACACCACAATAGACTCGCCCGACAGCGGCACCAAAAACTCTGGGCCCAAGCCGTTCGGACTCTACATATACTGTGAGGACACCGGCATAGGCATTCCCAAAGACAAGCACAGCCTCATCTTCAACCGCTTCGTCAAACTCGACGAGTTCGTGCAGGGCACGGGCATGGGCCTTGCCATCTGCAAGAGCATTGCCGAGAGCTTCGACGGGCAGATTGGCGTCAGCAGCGAGGGACCTCAGAAAGGCAGCACCTTCTGGGCCTGGATTCCATGCGAGCGCCGCCTCACTCCACAAGAAAGCTAAATCTCAACCCTCAACCCTCAAATCTCAACCCTCAAATCTCAAATCTCAATGCAGATAAGCAAATACATGCTCGCCAGCGAGCGCGACCAGCTCTGGGGGCTCACCGTTACCACTATTGGATACGAGGAGATAGGCCCCGGCGACCCGTATCCTACGAGGGGTCATGCCGATGGCTACTACTTCGACGTGGAGAAGGGGCGCATTCTGCCTGAATACCAGCTGCTGTATATCATTGAGGGCGAGGGCGACTTCCAGAGCACCACCTTTGGAAAGGCTAAGCTGAAGGAGGGCGACTTTTTCCTGCTCTTCCCCGACGAGTGGCACTCCTACCACCCAAGCAACACCAAGGGATGGAAGAAATACTGGATAGGCTTCAAGGGTCGCAACATGGACGAACGTGTGCGTGCCGGATTCCTGTCACCCACCAAACCGATTTACCACGTGGGCTACTCGCCCGAGATAATACATCTTTATAAGACTGCCTACCAGACAGCCCTTGAGGAGGCTGCCTACTCCCAGCAGAGGCTGGCCGGAATAGTGAACCACCTCATAGGCACTATGTACTCCTTAGAGCGCAACATAGAGCTGAAGAGCCGCAGCATGATGCATGTGGAAATGGTGAACAAAGCCATTCTGCGCATCCGCGAGGAACTGGAGTCGCCGCTCACAATCCAGCAAGTGGCCGAGGACCTGGGCATGAGCTACTCCAACTTCCGCAAACTGTTCAAGGAACATACGGGACTCTCTCCCGCCACCTACCAGCAGGAACTTAGGCTGCAACGAGCAAAGGAACTGCTCACCACCACGACAATGAGCATAAAGGAAATAGCCTACAGACTTAACTTCGAGTCGCCCGACTACTTCTCGTCAAAGTTCAAGGCAAAGACAGGGCGCAAGCCCACCGACCTCCGCCAGTAGAATAATAAATCTCAACTCTCAAACCTCAACTCTCAAATCTAAAACCTCAAACCTCACATCATGACCGATTCCCCTTACTTCAACCCGGAATTCGAGACCATGAGCCGCGAACAGATTGAGGCCCTCCAGTTAGAAAGGCTCAAGGCCACTGTTCGCCACTGCATGACCAACGAACTCTATCAGAAGAAATTCCGCGAGGCTGGCATCACGGCAGATGACATCCAGACTCTTGCCGACGTTCGCAAGTTGCCCTTCACCACCAAGCAGGACCTGCGCGAGAGCTATCCTTTCGGCATGGCCTGCGTGCCCCTGCGCGAGTGTGTGCGCCTCCACTCTTCGAGCGGAACCACTGGCAACCCCACCGTTATCCTGCACACAAAGAAAGATCTTGACGAGTGGGCCAACCAGGTGGCACGCAACCTGTGGATGGTGGGCCTGCGTCCCGACGACGTGTTCCAGAACTCCTCCGGCTATGGCATGTTCACCGGCGGCCTGGGCTTCCAGTACGGAGCCGAGAAGCTTGGCATGCTCACCGTGCCTGCTGCCGCTGGCAACTCTCTCCGCCAGATTAAGTTTATCAAGGACTTCGGCACCACAGCCATCCACGCCGTGCCCAGCTACGTCACCCGCCTCTACGAGGTGATGCAGGAGCAGGGCGTTGACCCGCGCCGCGACACCAAGCTGAAGGTGCTTGCCATTGGCGCAGAGCCGCACAGCGAGGAGCAGCGCCGCCGCATAGAGGACATGATGGGCGTGAAGGCCTACAACTCCTTCGGCATGAGCGAGATGTGCGGCCCCGGCGTAGGCTTCGAGTGCAAGGAGCAGAACGGCCTACATTTCTGGGAGGACTACTACATCGTGGAGATAGTAGACCCAGAGACGCTGGAGCCTGTGCCCGACGGCGAAATCGGCGAGCTGGTGCTCACCACTCTGTGCCGCGAGGCTATGCCGCTGTTGCGCTACCGCACCCGCGACCTCACCAGAGTCCTTGGGCGCACCTGCCCATGCGGACGCAACCACATCCGTCTGGACCGTATGCGCGGCCGCTCTGACGACAT
>JAFTAR010000073.1 GCA_017455495.1 Prevotella sp. | reverse complement strand
TACGAGTGGCTGTGGAATAATTTCCTGGCCCAGACGGGCTGCTGCCTCTCCGACGAGAGGGGACTGGGCAAGACCATACAGACCATTGCCCTGCTGCTGAAATACAAGGAGACGGCAAAGACTGCAGCCCCTGCCACGGCCTCTCCCGGCATGCTCTTCTCAGAAGAGGAGATGAAGGGCGAAACACTACACGCTCCCCTCCCTCGTAGGGAGGGGTCGGGGGTGGGTCTGCCCTTCCACACCTCCCTCGTGGTGGCTCCGGCCTCGGTCGTACACAACTGGATGAACGAGCTGCAACGCTTTGCCCCGACGCTACTGGTATGCAACTACACCGGCGAGGCATCGGCACGGCGCGACAAGCGCAAGGCACTGCTGCGGTGGGACGTGGTGGTGACCACCTATCACACGCTGCGTGCCGACATTGAGCTGCTGGCACCCTTGCAGTTCGGCATCGTGGTGTTTGACGAGAGCCAGGCTTTCAAGACTGCCACATCGCAGGTGCATCATGCCGTGAGCCGTCTTGCGGCGGTTCATTGCATGGCCCTTAGCGGCACGCCAGTGGAGAACAATCTGCAAGAGCTGTGGAGCCTGATGAGCGTGCTTAATCCCCATCTATTAGGTAGTCAGCACAGCTTCCAGCAGTCGTTCGTCAACCCCATAGCACACAAGATGGAGCAGCAGCGCACCGAACTGTTGCAGCGGCTCATAATGCCCTACTTCCTGAAACGCACGAAGGAACAGGTGCTCAGCGACCTGCCTGAGCGACAAGACGAGGTGGTGGTGTGCCCCATGACCGACAGTCAGGCCAGCCTCTATGCCACCGAGCTGTCGAAGGCCCGCAATGAATATATGGAGACTCGGCTGGCAGCCAACGGCCAGCAGCCGTCGGCTCTCAACGTGCTCGCCGCCATACAGCGCCTGCGCCAGATAGCCAACGGTGAGGGCAAGATGCAAGTGGTGTTTGAGCGCTTAGAGAGCCTGCGCGGCACGGGTCATAAGGTGCTGCTCTTCAGCGAATATGTCTCGTTGCTGAAGCGTATGGGCGACGAGATGCAGCAGCGCGGCTGGAGCTATGCCCTGCTCACGGGAGCCACCCAGCACCGCGAGCAGGTGATAGACAGTTTTCAGAGGGATGCCGCCTGCCAGTTCTTCCTCATCTCGCTGAAGGCCGGTGGCGTGGGCCTCAACCTGACGGCTGCCGACTATGTCTTCGTGCTGGACCCCTGGTGGAACGTCGCCGCCGAAGAGCAGGCCATCGCCCGCAGCCACCGCATAGGCCAGCACCGTCCCGTCTTCGTCTACCGCTTCGTCTCAGAGAACACCCTCGAGCAGCAGATCCTCACCCCGCAAGAGCGCAAGCAGACCCTCATCGACAGCGTCATGCCCTTCATCTGCAACAGCAAATGAAATTCAGAGAAAAATCACATTGACCTGCTTCTTGTACATACCAATACATTTTGCTTAGCAGACATGCTCGAACAGCATATCGCCCTACGCTAATTTTTCAAGAGATTTTTGGCGCAATCAATCAGGAAATAATATGTAATACCGTGACTCCAATCAGAACGAAGTGGACATCCTCTTAAAAGAAGAGGGGGAGATAACAGCCATTGAGGTCAAGTCGTCCATGACCTATCACCCCTCTTGTGTGGCTACCGCCGCTGTGCATATATAATTTAAGGTGTAGCAGCTTAACCTGCTACCTCTGTTGTCCGGCCATAATACTGATGATGGTGGCTATGTCGGCCACGTCTACCTTGCCGTCACCGTTTACGTCGCCTTTTAAATAGACGCCACTCTGCACAGTGTAAGCAATGTCTGCAGGTTTTATTTCTGTCTCATCAGGGCTTACCAAGAGAATGTTCTCTATGTCAATGATACTGCCCTCCTTGAAAGTTTCATCGGCTACAAGAGTCATTCTTATGATAGTTCCCTCAGTACCGCTAATTGCAGTGTTGCTGCTCGAAGCTAACAGAAAGCGGATGGTACCGTCGGTAGCGTTTACATCAAGCGAATGCTTGCGCCAGGTGGTGCGATCTGCCATGTCGTAGACATAGTCGCCGTTTGATGTCTTCAGCGACAGCCCTTGTGGCAGCCGCAAGT
This sequence comes from Prevotella sp., assembly GCA_017455495.1. Classification (GTDB taxonomy): domain Bacteria; phylum Bacteroidota; class Bacteroidia; order Bacteroidales; family Bacteroidaceae; genus Prevotella. The sequence goes on along the minus strand of JAFTAR010000073.1, from coordinate 1,264 downwards.
CAAACTGAACCAGTGTGATTTCATCCTGCGGGTTTGTCAAGTCGATTGTCATTTCTTTTTCTGAGCCAGCACTTATAAAGAAATCGCCACCGATGGTGAGCCAGGCTCGGCTGGTTACCTCGCCAACCGTGTAGACGTAATCATCCTGTTTTATTTCCTTTTCGTCGGGCGTCACCATGAGAATTTTCTCCAGTTTGATGTTACCACTATTGAAATTGTTATCGGCCACGAGCGTCATCTTTATGATAGCGCCCTCTGTGCCGCTGAGAGTGGCATTGCTGCTGGATGCCAAGAGGAAGCGGATAGTGCCGTTGGCCTGTGTATTGGCATCGAGCGAATGCTTTCGCCATGTGGTTCGCCCGGTGATGTCGAAGACATACTCGCCGCTTTCTGTCTTCAGTGATAGCCCTGCAGGCAGGCGCAAGTCGAACTGCACCAGCGTTATCTCGTCATCGGGGTTCGACAAGTTGACGTTCATTTCTTTGGTCTCGCCTGCCTTGATGTCGAAGCCATTCTCTATGGAGAGGCAGGCAGCTGCCTTGCTACTGATGGCAAGAAAGCAAAACAAGCAAATGCCAACAAGTCTTGTTGCTATGTTTCTTGTATTCATTTTGTAATCTATTTAGTTCAAAAGAAATATTGTATTACAATTATGTTGTTTTGGGCTTTACTTTCCGAGTATGATATTCACTAACATTACATAGTCTGTACCGTTCACATCACCGTCGCCGCTCACATCGGCAGCAGAAGTCTTGGCACTCCTGCCAAGAATCATATTCGTTAGCGCTACAAGGTCAGTACCGTTTACCTCGCCATCGCCATTCACATCACCTTTAAGATTTGGCGAACCGACAGTTACAGAACAAGTGGCACTCACACCACTGCCGTCGTTGGCCTTGCAGGTAATGGTGGCACTGCCTGCTGAGATGGCAGTTATCAATCCGCTACTATTCACTGTTGCAACATTTGTATTATCTGATGACCAAGCAAGAGTCTTGTCTGTCGCATTGCTTGGCATTACATTTGCTGTCAGTTGTTTTGTATCGGCAATAATCAAATTAGCAGATGTGGCATTGAGCGTAATGCTATTGACGGCGCACCCGGATTTTTCCGTGGCAGGTCCACACAGACCCGCATGACAGCATAAACATAGGTGTCGATCCTTATCCATATATCTTGCAGACTCTGTAGAAAAAGAACGGCAGGTTGGATATGCCGTGCAGTTCGGCACGGAATCCCTTAATACCGGAGTTCAGTGATTCTG
>JAFTAR010000072.1 GCA_017455495.1 Prevotella sp. | reverse complement strand
TGGGCATCATCAACATTCTCTTCACCCTCGTTGCCATCTTCACCGTTGAGAAATGGGGCCGCAAGCCGCTCCTCATCTGGGGCTCATTAGGCATGGCCCTGGGCGCTATGGGCGTTGCTTTCACCTTCGGCCATGCCGGCATGGAGATGGTCACCGCAGCCTCGCTGCTCATCTACAGTGCCTCGTTCATGTTCTCGTGGGGCCCCATCACCTGGGTGCTCATTGCCGAGATATTCCCCAACACTATTCGTGGCGCGGCAGTAGCCATCGCCGTCGCCTTCCAGTGGATATTCAACTTCATCGTCAGCTCCACCTTCGTGCCAATGTTCAACATGCACCTCAGCGAGGGCGATGACTTCGGCCACTGGTTCACATACGGACTCTACGGCATCATCTGCATCATTGCCGCCATCTTCGTGTGGAAGCTCGTGCCCGAGACCAAGGGCAAGACGCTTGAGGACATGACGCGTCTGTGGAAGAACAGGAAATAGACTTTATTAACCCTTAAAAACAATACATACATGAGACTAACAGGAAGGCGCGAGAGCTCTAACGTGGAAGATCGCCGCGGTTTGAGCGGAGGAGCCAAGGCCGGTTTGGGCGGTGGCTTAATAGCAGTAATCATAGGCATAGTGATGTCGCTGTTCAGCGGTGGCGGAGGCGGCGGCATAGACCTTGGTCAGGTGATTGGAGCCTTGACACAGAACGGCGGTGGCCTGGGCGAGATATTAGGCCAGGGCACCGGCACGGAGGCTGTAGACCCTGCCTCGTTCTCTGAGGAGGAACAGCAGCTGGCCGTGGAGTGCAAACAGATACTGGGCAGCACGGAGGACGTGTGGACACAGGTGTTCCGCGACAACAACCTGGGCCAGTACACAGCCCCCACACTGGTGCTGTTCACTAACAGCGTGCAGTCGGCCTGCGGCAATGCAACAGCCTCAGTAGGCCCGTTCTACTGCTCCGGCGACCAGAAGCTATACATTGACCTGTCATTCTTCACCGAGATGAAGCGTCAGCTGGGCGTGGAAGGCAACACCTTTGCCTACGCCTACGTGATAGCCCATGAGATAGGCCACCACGTGGAGTACCTGCTTGGTTCGCTGCAGAGGGCCCACCAAGACATGAACAACGCCCGCTCGAACGCACAGAAGAACCAGATAAGCGTGAGGCTGGAGCTGCTTGCCGACTACTATGCCGGCGTATGGGCCCACTACGAGGATGCCGCCAACCACTCATTAGAGTATGGCGACTTGGAGAAGGGACTTGAGCTTGCCAATGCCATAGGCGACGACTGGCTGCAGCGGCGTGCACAGGGCAGGACAGCCCCGGAGTCGTTCACCCACGGCACGAGCGAACAGCGCAAGCGCTGGCTGAAGAGGGGATTCGACACAGGCAACATGAGCACTACGACATTCTCCATCACCAACTACAACGACTTGTAAAACCAAGCCCAAAAGCTTTGGCCTGAAATGGAACTGATAAAAAAGTACTTTCCAAACCTGACACAGCGGCAGACAGAGCAGCTGGAGCAGCTCAGCGAGCTATACCACAGCTGGAATGACAAGATAAACGTCATCTCGCGGCGCGACATAGACAACCTGTACCTGCACCACGTGCTCCACTCTATGGCTATTGCCAAGGTGCTCAATTTCCGTCCCGGCACCCGCATCCTTGACCTGGGCACAGGAGGCGGCTTTCCTGGGGTGCCCTTGGCCATTATGTTTCCTGAGTGCGAGTTCACGCTGATAGACGGCACAGGGAAGAAGATTCTCGTGGCAAGTGAGGTTGCCAAGGCTATAGGCCTTGGCAACTGCACTGCCATACAGCGCCGGGGCGAGGAGGAACAGGGCAAGTATCACTTCGTGGTGAGCCGCGCCGTGATGCCCCTGCCGGAACTGGCCCGCCTGGTGAAGAAGAACATTGCCCGCGAACAGATTAACGCACTGCCCAACGGCCTTATCTGCCTGAAGGGCGGAGACCTGCAGGAGGAGACCCGCAGCGTAAAGAAAATAGTCAGCGTGCAGCCCATCAGCCAGTGGTTTGACGATGATTGGTTCAAGGGCAAGTATGTACTCTACTTGCCTATGTAGCCCCTACCCTATCCTACCAATAAGATGACAGAGAACCTGAGAATAAAATGTTTCCAGTGCAACCCGCTGCAGGAGAACTGCTATGTGGTGAGCGATGCCGACACCAACGAGGCGGTGGTGATAGACTGTGGCGCGTTCTTCCCCGAGGAGCGTCAGGCCGTGTGCCAGTACATACGCAGCGAACGACTCACGCTGAGCCGCGTGCTGCTTACCCACGGCCACTTGGACCATGTGTTTGGTGTTGACACCCTGTACAAGGAGTTCGGTATCAGCCCGTGTCTTCACAACGGCGACATTCCCCTCTACCAGCATTTCGACCAGCAGGCCATGAGCATTCTCGGCGTAAGCCTGCATCAGGACATGCCTGCCATATCCTGCATGTTAGAAGAGGGACAGCCCTTGAGCTTTGGCCGGCACAGCATTGACGTGATTCATACTCCGGGCCATTCTCCGGGCAGCGTCATCCTATATATAAAAGATGAGGCAGTAGCCTTCACTGGCGACACGCTGTTCCGCATGAGCATTGGCCGCACCGACCTTCAAGGCGGTTCGTGGCAACAGCTTGAGGACTCCCTAAGGAAAATAGCCACCCTTCTGCCAAGCCACGTCACGCTGTATTGCGGACACGGCCCTGCCACTACTATGGCCGACGAACTGCGCTATAACCCTTACTTGAGAAGTTGAGATATGACAAGCGAATACATACTTAGCATAGTTATTGGAGCGCTGCTTGGCGGTGCCATAGGCATAGAGCGCGAATACCGTTCGAAGGAGGCTGGCTTCCGCACCCACTTCCTCGTCGGACTGGGCAGTGCCTTGTTCATGGTGCTGTCGCTCCACGGGTTCGACGACTTCATTGGCATTCCCGGAGTGCAGCGCGACCCCAGCCGCATAGCTGCGCAGGTGGTGAGCGGCATGGGCTTCATAGGTGCCGGCACCATCATCTTCCAGAAGAATGTGGTGAAAGGTCTCACCACCGCCGCAGGCCTCTGGGTTACTTCCGCCATTGGCATGGCAGCCGGAGCCGGAATGTATGCCGTGGCAGCCACCTCTGCAGCCTTGGTGCTGCTGTGTCTTGAGGGGGCAAACCTGATACACCACCACGTGTTCCACGACAACGATACGCCCAAGGGCGGAACAAAGCAAAATGAAGACTGAGCTGATTGTTGTGGGGCGCACTGTCAACAAGCATTTCGAGGCAGTAATATCCGACTATGCCGAGCGGATACGCCACTACATGCCCTTCGGCATTACCACCATTGAAGCCCTGAAGAACACCCGCAATCTTACGGAGCAGCAACAGAAAGAGGCTGAGGGCCTGCTTATTCTGCGCAGCCTCCAGCCTCAGGATTTTGTTGTATTGCTCGACGAGCACGGCCTTGTCCAGCGGAGTATTGAACTTGCCTCTTGGCTTGAGAAGCGCCGTGCCGCCTGTCGCCGTCTTGTCTTTGTAGTAGGCGGCCCTTACGGTTTCTCCCCTGCCGTCTATGACAGGGCCAACGAGAAACTGTCGCTCTCTGCCCTCACCCTCTCACACCAGATGGTGCGCCTGCTGTTCTGCGAGCAGCTTTATCGTGCCTGCACCATAATAAAGGGCGAGCCTTACCACCACGAATAGTTAAAGAAGCAAGCCTTGGCGCCACTACTTGTCGCCAAGGAGTGCTGCAGTGCGCACGCGGCTCAAAGTTTCAGGTGTCATCTGCAGATAGCTGGCTATGTAGACCAGCGGAGCACGCAGCACCAACTGCGGCGAGCGCTTCACCAGCTTGGCATAGCGGTCCTGGGCTGTCTCGAAGCGCAGCATGTCGGCATGGTGCTGGCTGATGATGAGCGACTCCTCAAGTATCTTCCTGTACAGCATCTGTATGTTCACGCACTTTATGGCTGCTGCCTCAAGCTCGCGCTTGGGGATAGAGTAGATGATTGAGGGCTCTATGGACTGTATCTGAAGCCTCGTGGGTTCCTCCTTGAACAGGCTCTCTATGCACATCACTATGCTGTTCTCCGTAGCCATATACTCAGTGAGTTCCTTGCCGTTTTTGTAGTAGAACTGGCGCACCAGGCCTTTCACTATCCAGTAGATATTCCTGCAGGTCTCGCCTTCCTGCAGTATGATTTCGTTCTTTGCATATTTACGAGGTATGAGTATGCTCTCCAGCATGTCAAGCTCGTCGTGGGTCATCGTGCTGTAACGGCGTGCAAGCTCGCGTGCCACGTCACGGGGTGTTAAACTTAGGTTTGCCATATTATCTTTCAATTAATCAAGTTTCAGTACTGCGAGGAAGGCCTTCTGCGGCACTTCCACATTCCCAATCTGCTTCATGCGCTTCTTACCGCGCTTCTGCTTCTCAAGTAGTTTGCGCTTACGGGTAACGTCGCCGCCGTAACACTTTGCCAGCACGTCCTTGCGCACCTGCTTCACCGTTTCGCGGGCAATGATCTTAGCCCCGATGGCGGCCTGGATGGCAATGTCGAACTGCTGGCGCGGAATGAGTTCCTTCAGCTTCTCACACATGCGGCGCCCGAAGCTCACGGCGTTGTCCTGATGGGTCAGCGTAGACAGCGCATCGACAGGCTCGCCGTTGAGCAGGATGTCGAGCTTCACCAGCTTCGACGGACGGAAGCAGTCCACATGATAGTCGAACGAGGCATAGCCCTTCGAGATGCTCTTCAGCTTGTCGTAGAAGTCTATGACTATCTCGCCAAGAGGCAGCATGAAGTGCAGCTCCATTCTGCCACCGCTCACATACTGCTGGTCTAAAAGCTCGCCGCGCTTGTCAAGGCATAGCGTCATGATGGGGCCAATGTAGGCCGAGGCTGTGATGATTGAGGCACGGATGTAAGGTTCCTCAATGTGGTCTATCATCGTCTGGTCTGGCAGTCCGCTGGGGTTGTGCACCTCCTTCACCTCGCCCTGCTTGGTATAGCACATATAGCTTACGTTGGGCACAGTGGTTATCACGTCCATGTCGAACTCGCGGTCCAGTCGCTCCTGCACTATCTCCATGTGGAGCAGTCCAAGGAAGCCGCAGCGGAAGCCAAAGCCCAACGCCACCGAACTTTCTGGCTGGAATGTCAGCGAGGCATCGTTCAACTGCAGCTTTTCCAGCGAGGCCCTCAGGTTCTCGTAGTCAGTAGGGTCTATGGGGTAGACTCCGGCGAAGACCATTGGCTTCACCTCCTGGAAGCCCTCAATGGCCTTGCCGCAAGGGCGTGCCACGTGGGTTATGGTGTCGCCCACCTTCACCTCCTTCGAGTCCTTTATTCCGCTTATGATGTAGCCCACGTCGCCGGTGCGCAGCTCCTGACGTGGAATCATGTCCATCTTCAGCACACCCACCTCGTCGGCATCATACTCCATGCCTGTGTTAAAGAACTTCACCTTGTCGCCCTTGCGTATCACTCCGTTCGTTATCTTGAAGTAGGCTATGATGCCACGGAAGGAGTTGAACACAGAGTCGAAGATGAGTGCCTGCAGCGGGGCTTCCTCGTCGCCAACGGGATGGGGTATGCGGTCCACTACGGCGTTCAGAATGTCGTCCACGCCCTCGCCCGTCTTTCCGCTGGCACGGATGATGTCCTCCGGGTCGCAGCCAATGAGGTCCACTATCTCGTCCTCCACCTCGTCGGGCATTGCCGAGGGCATGTCAATCTTGTTTATTACGGGAATAATCTCAAGATTGTTGTCTATAGCCATGTAGAGGTTCGATATGGTCTGGGCCTGAACGCCCTGGGTGGCATCCACCACGAGCAGCGCTCCCTCGCAGGCCGCTATACTCCGGCTCACCTCGTAGCTGAAGTCCACGTGTCCCGGCGTGTCAATGAGGTTCAGTATGTATTTCTCCCCGTTACGCTCATACTCCATCTGTATGGCGTGACTCTTTATTGTTATGCCTCGCTCCCGCTCCAAGTCCATGTCGTCCAGCATCTGCCCTTCAGTAACCTGAATGGTTTTTGTACGCTCCAGCAAACGGTCGGCCAAGGTAGACTTGCCGTGGTCAATGTGGGCTATTATGCAGAAGTTTCTTATGTTCTTCATTATGGTTTTTCGCTATTTGTGTGCAAAATTACAAAAAAAAGTCGTAAATCAGCATGTTTTTTTCTTTTTTTTTGTAACTTTGCACCACATTTCATCTATACATTATTATTTTATATGAGGAAATTCATACTTTTGGCATGCCTTGCTCTTGGGCTTTCCGCATGCCAGGAATCTTTGGAACAGCGAGCCACGCGTGAGGCCCGCGAGTTTACGGAGAAGAAGTGCCCCATGCCCCTTGGCAGCGATGGAAAGATAGTCCTTGAGAGCATAGAATTCGACATACCCACCCACACATGGCGCCAACACTATCTGCTCAACATGCTGCCCGAAGCCGGTCCGTTCGACCAGGCTGAGGCCCGCCGTCTGCTCTTGGACGAACTTAGGAATTCGCCCAGCTATCAGCCGTATATGGACAACGGCTTTATCTTCCACTACATCTACCGCCGCATGATGAGTCCCAACGACACCCTGCTGAACCTCAAGCTTGGTCCGGCAGACTACAGAAACTAAAACATACAGAACACTATGGCAACAAAACACATACAGTACGAGACACGGGGCACCTGCTCCAAACTTATTGATGTAACCTGCGATGAGAACAACATCATCCAGCAGGTATTCTTCCTTGGCGGCTGTAACGGCAACCTGCAAGGCATATCACAGCTTGTGCGCGGACAGCATATCGACGACGTTATAAAGCGCATTGACGGAATACGCTGCGGCACCAAGGGCACTTCCTGCCCCGATCAGCTCTGCCGTGCCCTGGAGCAACTGAAGAATGCACCCCTTGAAAACTAACACCCCAATTATGTTTGACAAAGAAACCTATATCCGCCGCCGCGCGGAGTTGAAGCGGCTTGTAGGCAGCGGCATCATACTGCTGCCCGGCAACAACGACTCGCCTGCCAACTATCCTGCCAACAGCTATGCCCCCATGAGGCAGGACTCCACCTTCCTCTACTATTTCGGGCTACACCGCGAAGGTCTCTTCGCAGTCATTGATGTAGACAACGACCAGGACATGCTCTTTGGCGACGACATCGACATTGACGACATAGTCTGGATGGGCTTCGTGCCCAGCGTGGCCGAGCTGGCTGCTCAGGTGGGTGTCAGCAAGACTGCCCCGATGGCAAATCTCAAATCTCAAATCTCGAACCTCAAATCAAGAGTCCACTTCCTCCCACCCTACCGCCACGACACGAAGATTCAGCTCATGGATCTGTTGGGCATACACCCTTCCCAGCAGAAAGAAGCTGCCTCCACAGCTCTCATCAATGCTGTTGTGAAGATGCGCAGCACCAAGGAGCCACAGGAGATAGAAGCCATTGAGAGGGCATGCGAAGTGGGCTACCAGATGCACACCACTGCCCAGCGCCTTATACGCCCTGGAGTAACAGAACGCTACATTGGCGGACAGGTGGACGGCATAGCCCGCTCCCTTGCGCAGGGCGTAAGCTTTGCAACGATCTTCTCACAGCACGGCGAGATTATGCACGGCAACCCCAGCGCTGCCAAGCTTGAGGAAGGTCGCCTGGCGCTGTGCGATGCAGGCTGCGAACTTGATGACTACTGCTCAGACCATACTCGCACTATGCCTGTCAGCGGCCGTTTCAGCCAGAGGCAGCTGGAAATCTACAGTATTGTGGAGCAGTGTCACGACTATGTGCTGCAGGTTGCCAAGCCCGGAGTGAAATATATGGACGTGCATTTTGCCGTTTGCCGCATGATGACCGACCGACTGAAGGAGCTTGGCCTGATGAAGGGCGACACTGACGAAGCTGTCCGTGCCGGTGCCCACGCCATGTTCCTGCCCCACGGACTGGGTCACATGATGGGTATGGACGTGCACGACATGGAAGGGCTGGGACAGGTCTACGTGGGCTTCGACGACGATACGCGCCCCAACCTTGACCAGTTCGGCACCAACTGCCTCCGCATGGGCCGCCGCCTGCAGGAGGGATTCGTAGTTACTGATGAGCCGGGTATTTACTTCATTCCCCACCTCATTGACCTCTGGCGCAAGGAGCAGCACTGTGCTGAGTTCCTCAACTTCGAACTGCTGGAACAGTACAAGGACTTCGGTGGCATACGCATAGAGGACGACCTACTTATTACTGCTGATGGCTGCCGTTTCCTCGGTGCCAAGCGAATACCATATCACCCTAAGGAGCTGGAGGAATTCATGCTGCAATAAGTCCCCTAACATCCTACGAAGAGACATCTAAGTAAATACAAACTATCCCAACCTTGCACCACCGCAAGATTGGGATAGTTTCTCATCTTTACTATTATAGCTGCCGCTACAGCCCTGGCTTCCGCCTCACATAATTACCTCATTCTCCAAATCACATTCCTTCCTACTCCCGTCAGCCGCTCCAACTGCCGCAGGGATGCTCCCTTCTCTCGCAGTTCCAGCAGCACAGTCCGCTGCCGTCCGTATGACAGGTTCATAAACACCACCTTTCCGCAGTCACCCACCAGTGCCTTTATTCCTTCCTGCACCTGCTTGTCCGACAGCCTGACGCTGGCCTTCCTCGGAGCCAGACACTTCACGCCCTTCTCCAATGGCTTGCTCAGCATCTCCTCCACCTTGGCGCTGTCCTCCTGCCGGTACTCTTCCTTCACCTCACACAGCTCTGGCAACTCCCGGCCCTTGTGCACATACTCATACCAGCTGCTGTAGGTCGGTTCGTTCAGGTCCGTCACCTTTCCCTCACGCAACGGAGTCTGGTGGATATACCGCACGACTGC
>JAFTAR010000071.1 GCA_017455495.1 Prevotella sp. | reverse complement strand
TTATTGAGGCTGTGGTCTATGCCGACGCTGCCGCCAAGGACTCGCTGAAGCACGTGGACCTGTACGACTGGAACGACCGCCTTCCCGAGTGGAACGACGAGGGCACCATGACCAACGAGGAGAAGGTGCTGATAACGCAGAGCGTGAAGGAGGTGAACCAGATAATGTCGAACTACGTGGGCATAGTGCGCAGCGACCTTCGCCTGCACCGTGCATGGGACCGTCTTGACATGCTCTACGAGGAGACCGAGCGCCTCTTCAAGCGCGTGAAAGCCTCGAAGGACATCTGCGAGCTGCGCAACATGATCAACGTGGGCTACCTCATCACCCGCTTCGCCTTAGAGCGCAAGGAGAGCCGCGGCCTCCACTTCACCACCGACTATGCCGTGCACGCCTACGACAAGAAGACAGAAACCGCTCAGGCACCTGTTGACGACAAGCAACTGTACGAGGAGGCTCTGAAGATTATGGCTGCCAACCGAGGCAAGGGCGACGAGCCTAAGGTTGGAATATTCTGGTACAATCCGGCAAAGAAAGAGCTCTATGGTGTTGTAAGTCACAAGTACAGCGACTACGACAAGCCAAACGCCAAGGGAGGGCTTGTTACCAGTAGTGAGATGCATGAGGATGTGTGGAATAAAGAATTCCGCAAACAGAAATACCATGGCGACGGAACAGGACCGTTTAAGGGAGAGTATCAATGGAAACGGCGTGGAAGGGTGTTCTACAATCCTGCCGCTGACCGTTTCCTTATTGCAGTAGGTTCCTGGATTGATGATAATCCCGAGGCAGAGAACATCATAATGGAGGAGTTTGACCTGCCACGCAATAAAACAAGCCTCTGGAAACAACCTTACTGGGATTTGGGGCAGACATGGAATGACTGACATGCTAAAGATACAGATAGTAAAGCCGCACAGCTAACTGTGCGGCTTTACTGTTGTAGATGTCTTAATCTCTTTTGAGCACCTTTGCCTGCACGATGCCGCTGTCAGTGGTCACCACCACCTGATAGACACCGGCAGGCAGCTGGCCAACATAGAGGGGCAGACCCGTATTGACATTCTGTAAGTCAAGCCGCTTTATACCCCGCAGGTCGAACAGCTCCACGCGCCGCAGCTCGTTCTGCTCCATGCGGATGATGGTTAGCCAGTCGCCCCTCATTGCAAGACGCAACAGATGTTGACCATTGCTGTGCGTCTCCGTCAATCCAGTTACAACATCTTCATGCGTTTTGAATGTCAGCAAGTAGCTGTCACCGCCTTCAGGCAGCAGTGCCACCCAGTGTAGGCGGTGCTCATAAAGCCAGTCGCGGCCGTCGCGCAGCGTGCGGTCGGTCTGCCACACGTTGTCAGTTGGAATGATAGTCCTATCGCTCTGCCTCACTACATCCGTCAGCACCATTGAACCTCCGGTGGGATCATTAACCGAGCCGTAGTACCAGCCAGCCTGCAATGGCATCATGGTGAGCACATAATTGCCTCCCTGCATGTTTACAGACCCTGAGGTCATATTTACTTCAGCCTGAGTGCCATCTGTGAAGTAAAGTCGGTCTGGAAGGTCATCGGCATCCACAATGTCGTTCACCAGGAATCCCCTTCGTGACTGACCTTGTTCATCCGATGTAACAGAAAAACCGTGTATAAGCTCGTGTATCGTGGCCTGGTCGATGAGGCTCAGGTCAGGGGTGTCGTAGCTCGTCAGGTGGTTCACCGTCACATCATAGTTAGTGAAGTGTCCTAATAGCGTGCTCGTTAGCCACCACTGCGCATAGCTCTGGCTGTGCGGTGCGATGGTGCCGAAGTCGGTGGCGTAGCTGTCGCTCATCACCATGTTGGCAGGCTGGCCGTTCAGCGACGAACCAATGATGCTGAACTCCACGGCCAGTCCCTTCTCGTTGTCCACTATCTGCGGCTGCCGTGTTGCCATCTGCACATTGCGGGCTTCGCCAGCTCCTTTATTATTAATAATGAGTGCAAACTCAGCTGGCACCATCGGCTCCGCCACATCCTCTGTCAGCGGGTCATCGCCAAAGATGTCGCGCTGCATGAAGTAGTCAAGGTCTAACAGCGGCGAGGGACTGACGGTGAGGGTGACTGGCATGAGCTGTAATGTAGATTCAGAATTCGTGTATGGATTGGTAAATGTCAACATACCCCCAAAGGAATATTTCTTCGGTGTCGTCGGGGCGGCATTCCGTGTTGGAACAAACAGAATGGTTGCTATTCCCGTCTGATTGGGACCTAACGACCAGCCAGACTCAAGATCCTTTTCACCCTCGAAGTTCTGCAGCGACTCCACGTCAATACTGAATTGCTGTTCTGTGGCAATGTTCCCCTCTTCATCCTTCACAATCAGATGTAGGCGGGCATCCGTCAATGCGGCTGTCTCATGTCCGTTCTTTATTGTCAGTGTGCCTTGGAATGCCTGACGTGTCATCACCATATCCTGTGTAATCTGTAGTGTTACCGAAGCGCATACATGTTTCGACGATTCGTCAAGGTGCTCTTTTACCAACTCCAATTCGTGCTCTATGCAGTCATCAATGGATTCGTACCCTTCGCCTTGTGCCGCTTCTTCCGCTTTCTCCATCAGATGGAAGTAGGAAAACGCCTTTTCCGTGTCTATCTTATTTTCGCTGTTGGCATCGGTCACGGTGTTGTTCCATCGCTGTATGAAGTCTGTCACTGCTTCATTGTCGATAATGGCTGGTTTGGCAGCGAGAATCTCTGCATAGTGCTGTTCACTGATGAAGCCGTCGGCATTTTGGGCAGACTGGAACACATCCATAAAAGCTGTCAGCTGATATTCTTCCACGTCCAGCCATCTTGGATTACCAAAAAATTCGTATTTGGTGCTCATGACGGCAAGCATATCGACCACGCCGTATGCCAAAGCCCGCTGGAACTGCACATAGTACGACATCTGCTCGCCTGCCGGCTCCATGGCTCTGATTCTTCCGCCTCCGCCAGTGCCGCTTTGCTGGTTTGTACCGGTCTTACACGGTTCGAGCAGTTTCAGCGGGCAGGCAAGTTCCTTGATGCAATCCCATGTGCCCCCGGCAATGTCGTTGAGGACTGAGGCCAGGGTGCCCAGATTGTCTACTATGGAGTTCCATGATGTCAGCTGGTCGATGTTCCCTTGCGCCAATATGCCCTCTATTTCACCCAATTTGAAGATAATGGTATCAAGAATCTTCTTAGACTTATCATCTGAGAAGCAACCACCACTACCAGTTTTTGCTGCTGCGCAGGTAGACATGGCCTGAAGTATGGCCCCGGCGTATTTCGTCTTTTCCAGATTAGGCGTCGTAAATACCTCGTATGCGTTGTAGACATCTTTGATGCATTTAAATATGCCTTTTACATACCTGTAGGCCGGAACAAAGCTCAGGGCGCAGTCCACCAATGTCAAGGTGCGGCTCTGCAGGCATGGGATGCAGCCGGTTTCTTTTGTCGGTATTGAGGGTAATGACGGGAAGTTGGGGATATAGGGGTTGAAGTTGGCTCCTGACAGTCGTCCGTAGAGTGGCAAGTCGCTGCGTTTACGCCAGTCGCTGTCACCAATGAAATCGCTTGGAACGCATGTTCTCCCCATGTTGATGGGCTTTCCACCCTTGCGATACCATTTTTTGTCCACCCCACAGTCCCAATATCCAGTTGGTATTAAGATGTCTGCACACAGCACATCGGGATTGATGTTTGCCTTCCTTCTTCCGTTCATGCGTGAGGAACCGCTCTCGTTGCCTACTCTTGTCACCTTAATGGGCACGACAATGCTCTCTTGCGGCATCAGTATGTCCACGATGTCGTTGGCCAATGCCTCAAACAGTAGACCGGGCGAGTCTTGCGGCAGCACCACCTGGGCATCGTGGATGGCTATGAGACCTTTGTTGGTCAGTGTAGCATAGAACAGGAGCGACTCGTTCAGGCCCAAGTCACTGGCAGGAATGCTGTTGGGCGCATCAAGGATAAGGACAGGCTCCGGCACATTTGTTTCGTAGGTAACAGTGGTGACGATCTCATACTCATCTTCAAACTCAGTTTCCACAACCTCCCATTCCACGGAGACACCTCCTTCATAGCTCAAGTTGACAGTAACTGTTTTTTCCATGCCAGGGTCTATTACCACATAGTTGGCGTAGGACTCATGGTTTTCTGCTGTTACACTCAGCATGTAATATCCAGCCTGCAAGTCCATGGAGAACAGTCCGTCATCGCCAGTGGTTCCAGTGGCAACCACCTGATTGGTGAAAGGAAGTTTGGCTGTCACCACAGCTCCCGCCACATGCGGTGCACTACCGTCTGGCGAGTAGTATGTAAACTCGTCGCAGACATCAATGGTAAGGCATCCTTCTTGCTCCGCCACCGGTGTCAGTGTGTAGGGTAGGGCGATGCCGTTGCCATTGGTGCAGTTCACGCCTATATCACCAGAGATGGGGATATTGGCCTGGGCATCCTCAGGACATGAAATCTGTAGTAGCACGGTGGTGCTTTCATTCTGGCCCAACGAGGGCAATTCCTGCGAGGAGGCCAAGCTGATGAATGGCGGCAGTGCCAGTGACAGGCCGCCAGTTTCCCCCGCCCCGATGTTGGTAATGGTCAATGGATATTCGTGTGCCTCGCCAAGGGTGACAGCCGTCTGAATGGCGGAAGGCGACGTGGATAGCTGTGCCGCAGGATAGGAGCAATAGTATCTAAGCTTGACCATGGTCTGCGCCCCCTGTTGGCTGATGACTCTCAGCATGATATTTTCCCAGTCACTGCCTTCTGAAGGTGCCTCGCCATGAAGTACAAACCGCAAGTGCTGCCGTCCGCCTGCTTCTATCTGTGCTGTCGGTGACGGCAGTTCTATGCGGCAGCCGGCAGGAGCGGAGACAACTTCTGCGACAATCTGTGTCTGCACTGTGCTCATGGGATTCTCAACCTCTACATCTACGGGATAGCCCACGCCCATAAGAGTTTCACACACTTGGCCATTGCCAGCCACGCAGTGCAGACCTATGACCTCAAAGCTGCTCTGCTCCGTCTGTAGTCCCTCGCCGGGATAACATGCTCCAATGGAGAAATGGCCTGCCTCCCACTGCCGAGATGTATAGTTGGTCTTGAAACGTCCCTCGGCATCAGTGACTACATTAATGGTTTGCCTTACTCCGTTGTTCAGGAGGTACACTTCCACTTCCTTCCCGCCCACGGCAGCACCGGTAGCCGTTCCGTTCAGCATGACCATCTCGTTAGGGAGAACAACTGTCTTGTCAGGTGTTACAGTAGCAGTAAACGGAGGACAGATACGTAGTTGTGTTCCAATTGATGTGTTATTCGTATAGGAAAGCTCGCTGACGCTGCGTTCTTCGTTGACTATGCAATAAACTAAATGTGCTCCTATTGCCATCGGCACTACAATACTTGCCGTGATATCAAGTGACATGCCTGCTTCTACGGCCTGCGGGGTGGCGACTGTACCAAGCAAACTGTTATCATTGGCAAGGTATAAATTGAGGATGACACCAGAGGGTAGTAGGGTGAAACCACCGTTCTTCACTGTGATGTTGATGGTGGCAGTACCTCCAGCCTCTACCTCCTGCTCAGCCACGCTGATGGCAGTAATGACTGCATCTGGCTGCGTCTGGTCTGTGACCATCAGCCAGCAGGTGCCGGTGGCGTAGCCGTAGGCCTGTGCTGTGAAAACCACTGTGTGGGAGTCGCCGCTTATGTCATTCTTGATAGAAGTTACTTCCACCTCAATAGACTGTTGCCCTGCTGGAATGGTGACCATACGCTGATAGGTCAGTTTTTCGTCGTAGTCGCTTGATAGGTTGACGGTGAGCGGTTGGAGTGTAGACGTGTTACGGCTTACAGTGAGCATGGTCTTTCCTCCTTCGCAGAGGTTGCTCAGCTCTGAGGTAATCTGTAAGGAGGGACCGTCGTCGTCAAGCACTTGCAGCTGGGCCTCCACTGCCCCTGCTTGTTGCCCCTGTGCACTACAGCTGCACGAGGATATGTAGACTGCTGCCGTCACGGTGTAGGTTCGGTCGCCGTCGACAAGGACATTGTCCACGGGACCGAAATTGAAGGTGGCTTCCTCCACACCGCTGTTCAGTGTCAGCGTGCGTGTGGGGAAATAGAGACTGCCGTCGGCATCGTCGCTCAGCTTTACGGTTATATTATTGGTGGTGACACCTGTGCGGCGCAGGATGCCCGTCACGCTGATGGGGCCGGCACCCTCCTGCACCTTCTGCGGCAGCAACTGCAGTGTCAGGGCGGGCATGTCGTCATCCCTCACCATGATGATGGCTTCGGCCTGCTGGTGGCGGGCGGCAGAGGCAATGAACTGCGTCGAGTAGTCCAGCCCAGGCAGGTCATTGCTGTTTACGGTGATGTCCACTGTGGCCTCCTGCTCTCCGGCTGCTATCACCACCTGGCGCGAATATGTGAACCGCTGCGGATGCTCGCTGGTCAGCGTCACCGTCAGGGGCCAGGGGAGTATGCGCTGAAGACCGATGGTCAGCTGTAGTGTCTCGCCCTCAGTCACCTCGCTCTTCGAGGCTGTCAGCGAGAGGGTCGGCAACTCATTGTCCTCAACCTTTAGCATCGTTTCAGCTGGCGGGTAGCCGTGGCCAGTGGCAGTTATGACGAACATGGAGTCGGTGTCGAGCTGGTTGTTGTCACTGATGGTCAGATTGAAGCGCATGGCTGACTGCCGGGCGGGGATGGTGACATGCTGCGGAGCCTGTACGCGCCCGTCGCCTTGCACGCTGATTAGGAATGTTTCGTCATCCTGCCAGCTGCCTGTGCGCAACAGTGTGGCAGCCAGTGGCAGGCTTGTATCCTCAGTTATCGTCTGGGCTGACAGCTGTAGCAACAACAGCTTGCTCACAAAGATGGCCTGCTGGCTGGTGGCGGTGTTGTTGCCCTGTGCTCCCGTTCGCTCGCCGCTGTCGCCATTTGCAACGAGTTTCACACGCAAGCGGCAGTTGCCGTCCATTCCCAGCAGTTGAGGCAAGTCGATGGTGGCACTGCGCTGAACGGATGCCGATGGCTGCAGCAGTACCGTGTCGCAGTAGAGCGTGGTGAGCAGACGTTGCTCGCCGCGTGCGTCAACCAGGAATAGCTGTTCGCTCCATCCGCCTGTAGCCGCGAGTTCACCTTCGTTCCCTATCGTCCAGCGGGCTGTGAGCTGGCTGCCGGGAGCTGCCTCCGCCAGGTCGGTCTCAACGCCGCTGACAGTGAAATCAGTGGAGCGGGCCACGGTGATAGTGCCCGCAACAGCCTCCTGACAAACGTTCTCGCCAGTAGCCAATCCCATCACGCCCTCACTCATGGTCATGGCATAGGTGCTGCCTTCGCGCAGGCTGCTGCCCATCTGCATGGCCACGGTGAAGAGTTCTCCGGCATACCCAGCAATAGGGTCGTTGGCAGATGAGAGCACAATGAAGGTGTACTGCTGGTGGGCTGTCTCTCTGACAGCGACGGTATGGCTGTTCAGACGACCGCTCTTCACCACCCCGGCCGGCCTCAGGCTCACGCCGTCGGGCAGTTGCAGGGTGAACTGCACACCCACAATGTCATTGCTGTTTTCCATATAGACGGGCATCTGTACCTCTTGCCCCCAACCCGCCGTTATGTCGGGTATGGTGAGGCGGTTCTCAGTTTGTGCCAGAGCGGTGGTGGTCAGCATGGCGAGCCAGGCCACTGCTATTCTGGCGATACTCCTGTTTATCATATCGGTTCTTCTGTCGTTTTGTTTCGTTGTCTCTATGTTATCTGATGTGTACCTTCTGTACTACAGTCTGCCTGCCGTCGGCCTTCAGGCGGAGCAGACAGACACCATGACGGGGTGTACGGCAGTCGATGCGGCTGATGCCTGAGGGCAGACTGCTGATGTGCCCTGAATCGAGAACAGTGCCGGTAGCAGTGAGAAGCGTCCACTCTACGTTGTTCAGCGGCATGGCTGTCGTCACCACCACCATGCCCTTGTTAAGGATAACGCTTACCGAGCCATCACTGCCCAAGTCTCTGATGCTGCTGCTATGCTGAGTCAGCACCTGCAGGGCGTGGGCATGGTCATCGGCCAGCAGGGCGGCACTGACGCTGGCCTTGCTGCTGTTCACCATGACCAGAGCTGTCTCTCCGGCAGGCAGCATAGTGCCCGATGGCGAATAGCCCACCATGTGGACGCTGCCTGCCTGCTGCTTCATGCTGATGACAAAGCCAAGCGGTTCTATGAGCGAGGTGACATCCTCCGGCCGCACTCCTTGCAGCACTACATCGAAGGCCGACACGGGTACTATGCTCTGCAACATCAGCCTGCCGTCAGTGCAGGCAACCATGGCATCCGCCTTTGCCGGCATCAGCAAGCGGCTGCCTTCCGACTGCTCAGTACTTGTTGACGGTGGAATGCCGTCGAGCAGCAGATTGACTAAGCAGATGGCATCCTGAACGTTGATGGTCTCGTCCTGCCATAGGTTGGCGGCACTACGGTTGAAGGTGGCCTGCCAGTTGTTCAGACAGTACATCAGCATGGCGGCCAGATCCTGCACGTTCACCAGGGCATCAATGTTGGCATCGCCCATGTCGTAGGTCAGGGCCATACGGAAGCGGTTGCCAGCATCGTCACGGCAGTAGATGGTGTCGCCCTGCGCCTTTGCATAGTCGCGGCGGCCCCACTTGTCGGTGTTAAACTGCCAGTTGCCGTCGCGACGGCTTATCATGGCCAGCGTTGCACTGTCGTAGCCATCGGCCATAACACTGATATCTGCATTTCGGTTGAAGCTTTGCTGCTGGTGGTCGTAGAGACCAATGTTGGGCAGCAGCGTCGCTTGCTGTGCCAGCTCGGCGGCGGCAAGGTGGAAGGGCTGCACAGAGGCAATGGTCTGGCTGCCAATAGTGAGCCGCTCCACGGTGGCTGGCACTACGCCGGAAAGGTGGCTCAGGCTGTTGCCGGCCAGTAGCAGCTCGCGCAGGGCGGGCTGTATGCCGTTTGTATACACGATGCCCTGAAGACTGTTGTTCTCCATGTTCAGCACCTGTAGCTGCGTCAGTGACAGCAGCTCTGGCGGAATGGTGCCCGTCAGGCGGTTGCCGCGCAGATGGATGGCAGTGACATGGCAGTTTCTGACGCTCACGCCTGGCAGCTCGTCGCTAAGCACCTGATTGTGCCCTATAGCTTCCCACTTGCGTACCCACAGGCTGTCGCCGGCTGTCTGCCGGTAGAGCTGCCTTAGCACGGCCAGCTCTATGGGGGCGATGGCGCTCTTGATGGTGAAGGCCACCTCCTTGCGACCGAGGTAGCGGGGGTATACACCCTCCACGACGAGCGTGGCCTGTCCGTCGTCCACGTTGTCTTTATATAATAATGTGTAGTCCTCTCCCTCGGTGAGCAACTCTCCGGTGCGGCTGTCAGTGATGCGCACGCTGTCGCTCGTAATGGCACTGCCCGTGTATAGGGCCACCTGCGGCAGACCCTCCACGTTGATGGCACGGGTAGCATTGCCTATCTCTATCACCACTTGCTCAGATGTGACACCCTCGCCGTCGCGTGCGTAGAATGTCAGCGTGTGGGGATTGGCGTTCTGGCGGAAGAAGCACTCTATCTGGTGTCCGAAGCGGCTGCCGGAGGCGATGTCGTTGGCTATGCGTATGGGTGTGCCGTTGTCCACGGTGCAGTAGATGGTGGCCGTGCGCCCCTTCTTGTTGGTGTAGAGTCCGTCTACTGTCAGCAGCACTGGGCTGCCTACCTCGTTCCATGTAGTGACCTCGGCAATGTCGCTGATGCCCACGTCACTCAGGGCGATAGTGCCGGCACGGTCCATCAGTCCGTTCACCGTGAGCTGATAGCCGTCGATGTCGGCCCAGCCGCCTGTGGCGGTGGCCACTATGTTGAAGGGCTCGCCATCGGTGACGAAGCTCAAGCTGCGCTGACTCCAGCCCTGGCCCAAGTCGTTATCCTCGTTGTCGGCAGCGTCGAAGGTGGTGGTGTAGCCGCAGGCCTCCAAGGTGAGCTGTCCGCCGGCTTCTGTCCGCCCGTTTGCGGCTAATACGTATGTTCCGGCAGGCAGACCGCTGATAGTCTGCCGCATCGTGGTTCCGCTGTTCAGGTGGAAGTAGTTGTCGGCCTCGCCGCTCCAGTGGCCGTCGGTCTGGATGGAATGGCTGCCTTGAGTCGTCCAGCCCTGCCACTGTTCGTCGGCCTCAGGGTTCACGATGAACGGTGTCAGGCTGACAACGCGGTTGCCTACGCTGACGGCGAAGGTGTCAATCAGCGTAGTGCTCCACTGTCCCCGCTCGTCCATGAACTGCATTGATAGCACGTTCTTCATGGCTAATTGTTGCTGGCCGTTGGCGGTGGTGAGCATGGTGATGTTGTCGCGCGTCACCTCCTGCGTGAGGTTGTTAGTGGGCAGGTCAACATCTAAAAGCAATGGTGAGGCAGGCTCACTGAGCCGCACTAACTGCGCATCCTCCACATGGCCGTTGTACCAATAGTAGTAGGCAGCGACCAGGTTGTCAACACGGGTGTGGGGCTTCACGAAGTAGTGGTAGAGCGGTGAGGCCCACCGGCCGTGGTCGTCCTTTATACGGAT
The DNA here is from genome assembly GCA_017455495.1 of Prevotella sp. GTDB lineage: Bacteria > Bacteroidota > Bacteroidia > Bacteroidales > Bacteroidaceae > Prevotella. Next base: position 15,757 of record JAFTAR010000071.1, on the reverse strand, counting down.
AGCCAAAAAATGAATGCCGGCCTTAAGCCTGCTGGCATCGATTTCGAGGCTGATGAGTCCGTCGGCAGAGAAGCCGCTCACTTTCTGGTCGCCGGTCTCGTCAAGCCAGTATTCGTAGGTGTAGGTGGCGGCAGGGTCGTGGTCGTTGCCGGCACGGAAGAAGTAGGTGGTGACGGGCACCGACCAGCGTCCCGCCTCGTCCTTGGCACGGAAGTTGAAGCTGTGTATGCCAACGGAGAGGTGCTGTGCGCTAATGTCAAGGCTCAGCACATCGCCAGTGCCCTGGCCGCTGACGCAGTGGGCATGGTCGTTGTCGAACCAGTATTCGTAGGTCCACGCGGCAGCACCGATTTGCATACGCATGAAATATGCCGTCAGCGGCGATGACCAGCGTCCTGCCTCGTCGTGGGCGCGGAAATGCAGGCTGTGTATACCTACTGGCAAGGCATTGGCATCAACCAGCAGATTGGCCTCGCAGCCCGTTCCCTGCTGTGTGGTGCGGTGGGCCTGGTCGCCGTCGAACCAGTACTCGTAGGTCCAAGCGGCCTGACCTGAGGGTACATGCAGGAAATAGGACGTAAAGGGCGACGACCAGCGCCCCTCGCTGTCCAAGGCACGGAAGCTGAAGCTGTGGATGCCCGTCAGCAGACCGTTGGCATCTGCCTTGATGGCAATGATGCTGTCAGCATAGGACGTCTGTATGCGGTGGTCGCTGTTGTGGTCGAACCAGTATTCAAAGCGTGCCAGTTGCTGGGCCGTTGCAGTCAGAGAAATTGCTGCGGCCAGCGATAGCACAAACAATAATCTCTTCATAATTCACTACTTTTGTGCCTCTACCTTGATTTTTACGGAGAGCATACCGTTCTCGTCGGTCTGCGTGGCTATCTGCTTCTCCACAATCTGCGGTGTGGAGAGCGTTTCTGAGAAGGGCACGGAGCCGCCATAGATGCCTACCTGCGTGCCGTCGCTGCCTATATACTGGGCGGCAGCTTCCTCCGTCAGCTTGTAGTCGTAGGTCTCGTTCCATGTGTTGGCATGGGCGGGGTTGGCGAAGAGGGCTTTGTAGCTGCCATTAGCGTAATTCCAATCATAGCCAGACCAGCTGAACAAAGTATTTCCTGAAACATACGGTGAGGTGATGTATCTATGTGGATTATAACCAGAATACGAGTCTTGCCCTGCCACATTGTTGTAGAAAGCACAGGAAGCACTGCCCATGGCCAGGTGTATCACGGAGTTCCTCACTACGGCGGTGACATTGCTATAGAGCAATAGGGTGAATACGCAGTGGTCTATGTCTACGGCAATCTGGCTGCTGTTGTCAGTGCCGTAGAGACTGTGAATGACATCGTGGTGCACATAGAAGTTGTTGGCATCGGCGTATGTGAGTGTGTTCACCTTGCTCTGGCTCACTTCTCCCCCCACAATCTTGGCGGTGAAGAGCAGCTCGCCCATACGGCACTTGCGGAAGATGAAACTGCAGAGGCTGTCGCCCTCTACGGTGAACTTGCCTATGCAGTGGAGCCCCTCAACAAGCAGCCCCTCCTCGCCATTAGGCACGTTGACGGTGGTCTCGCCCACGATGGCGGTATAGTTGCCAGTGGCAATGACGTAGCCTGCCCCCTGAATGGTGACGGCCTTATTGATGGTGGGCGCATTGAACTGCCCAGCCGAGAGCGAGATGATGTCGCCCTTTGCGGCTGCCGCCACGGCATCTTTCAGCGCCTCAACGCCGTAGTAGGCACTCATGGTCTCGCCATGCTGCACCGTTGCCATCTGCACCACCTGTGCCTGCACTTTCTGCCCAGTGAGGGCAGCCATCATCACTGAGAAAAGAAAAAGTCTTGTTTTCATAGGTTATTGATATTAGTTATTGATTGTCTTTATATATACTAATGTACGTGCGATAGGTATGGGAACAATAGAACAACAAGAAGGCGTGGAACTGCGTTGTCCATATCTTCAAGCTGAGGGTGTTGACAGATAAAAAGAATAAATTGGATAATTGTTTAGGCGATATCAGATTTTTTTTGTAATTTTGCCCGCGAAACACATAAAAAGACAGGAAGATGACAGCAATACAGATGAATGCGGAGCTGTTCCGCCAGTTAAGCATCATTGCCGAAGACGAATCGATGATGACAAAGCTGTTGAAATATGCCAAGAAGCTTACAGCCAAGAAGCAGGACGACACTCTGGTGTCGAAGGAGGATTTTATGGCCAGTCTTGAGCGTGGCGAGGAGGAATATCGCCAGGGCAAGACGCATCGCTTAAACACTATTGACGAACTACACAGCTTTCTTAATAGTCTCTGACCGCCATGTATAAGCTTGACTATACCGACGAGGCTAAGCAGCATATAGCCCAGTTGAAGCGCAAAGAGCCAAAAGCTTTCCAAAAAGTGACGAAGTTGCTGGAAGAGCTGATGGAGCATCCCACCACTGGCACTGGGCATCCAGAGCCCCTGAAGGGGCATCCTGAAGGGCGATGGAGCCGCCACATTACCAAGAAGCACCGTTTGGTATATCGTATTTTCGAAGCCGAGGTTCTTGTCCTTGTGCTGAGAAGCTACGGACACTACGATGACAAGTGACCCCATCGCCAGTAAATTGGGCGATGTTTTCATTCCCTGCACTGCCTCATGCCGTGTGGGGATTATCTGTTGATAAATGTGTGTAGCTTTTCTCATCGTCTGTTGTACCATTGTTCGTGCTTTCGTAATCTAATATAGGGCAACAAGAAGGCGTGGAACTGTAGTGTCCACATCTTCAAGCTGAGGGCCGTAGGAATTGCCCGAAATAACAAAGATGATAATGATAGTCAGTTCCACGCTGTCGCGTGAAGCTGCCATGTTCATCTTCTGTTATTTCAAAGCATGGACTGTGTGTACACACAGACCTCCTCAAAACATTCTTTGCAATGGTTGAAAGTTTCCTACGTTTTCAGCTTGCAAGAAAGAGCATAGTCGCTTCTGTTTGTTTACCCACGATGTCGTTCTGTGATGCCACTGCGCCCTCTGGCCCAGCATGCACGTTGCAAAGATACGAAATTCTTTTGTACCACCAAAAGAAAACCGCAAAATAATTTTGTGGAATGTATAGTACAGCCCCCACATCCGCTTTTAAGTGCAGGGTGGGGGCTGTAGCTTGTATGGCTTTTTAGCTTCCTATTTTGGGCTTCAACTCATCGGGAGAGTCGTTGGTGAACATGTCAACGGGCGGGGCCTGGCGGGTGAAGAAGTGCTGCAGGGTTTCGAGGTCAAGCTCTATGGAGGGCTGGAAGTCGCTGCTCTGCATGTAGCGAAGTATGGCTTGTCGCATCTGGCGGGCCACATGGCGGCGCTGCAGGTCGGTAGAGATGTCCATCGTAGTCATCAGCAGGCGGCCGCCAAGCACACGGGCTTCGATGAGCATACCAAGCTTGCGGCTCACGTGCCATGTGTCGATGGGCTGTATGGGGGGCTGATAGCTGGCGGGTAGCTCCATGAGGTTCATCACCTGTGCGCGGTTGAGCAGCTCCCACCAGTTAAGGTTGGCCCAGTCGTCGGTGGGGAAGTCGTAGCTGAACAGCGGGTGGCTCTTGTCTATATAGGCTCCCGTGGTGTGGGGTGGGCGCATTTTGAACCACGACGTGTTCCAGAACACAGGCAGGTAGGTCTGCTTCACGTCGCTGCCCAGCGTCACCTTGCCTGCGGCTGTGATGAGGACAGTGCCGCCAGAGCGTAGGGCGGCAATGGCCTCGGCGGTGAGGCTGTCGGCGATGTGGGGCGTTGTGGGTGAGGTGGGTGCTGTGGGTGCTGTGGGTGAGGTGGGGTAGACCCAGAAGTCCCAGTGGTTCTGCACGGCGTTGCCAAGGGTGACGCGTAGGGTCATCTTTGTAGCTTTCTGTATGCTTGAGAGCGGCATCACCACGGTGCCAAGGGCGTTGTTCTTGCCAAGGGCAATGGGACAAACTGAGAGCGTGTCGGAGGCAAAGAGGCTGGAGTCGTTCTGCCATACCTGCCACACGGCGGCACAGGGCGTGAGGTTGCCATAGAGGGCGTTCATCACGCTGATGGGTACTTTCAGCGTGTCGGCCGTGGTATAGATGAAGCGCGGGAACTGTGCCAGCACCACGAGGGAGTTGCAGAACTCGCGCCACTGTGCAGCGTTGACATATCCCTTCTCCCGCCAGAACACGTTGAGAGGCCCCACGAGGGCAGTGCCCTGGCCGCTGTAGTCGTTGAGGCCCAGAAGCTGGAAGCCGGCATAGTCGGGAGTGCGCAGGTTGCGTTCTATCTCATACTTGTAGCACAGCGTCTGCAGCCTTCCGCTTGCCATGAGGAAGTTGCGGGCCTGCGAGGCCATGCCTCCGCGCTCCAAGAGGTCGCGGAATATCTCAAAGTTGCCGGCCTTGTAAGCCCCCGTGTACTGGCTCACCTCGTCAAGGTCGGGGAAGGCGCACCACTGTCCGTGCTCATGGGCAATGATGGGGCTGTTGTTTGGAGTGGAAAGGTTGTAGTTGCGGGGAAACTCTATCTGTGTGTAGTAGTCGTCCATGGACTGCGGCGCATGGCGGTCCCAGTCCAGTCCGCGTGCTCCGGCCTTTACGTGATACTCCGAACCGCCGTCCCAGGCCCAGCCGCCGCCAACGCTGGCTCCGCAGTAGACGCGGGTGGAGTCGTACTGATGCATTTGACTCACCCAGTCGTTGCAGTAGCTCACCCAGTCGCCTGCCGGCTCGTTGCCAGCCGCCATCATCACGAAGGAGGGGTGGTGGCCGTACTCGTCAACAATGCGTTTCGACTCCTCCAAGAGGTATTCATCAATGATCTGGCCGCGGCGCAGCTTCACACCATGGTTGGGCCACGAGGGACCCTCGGCCTGTACATAGATGCCCACCTGGTCGGCAGCCTGGAAGGCAGCCTCCGGCGGACAGTAGCTGTGGAAGCGCACATGGTTGAGGCCATACTCCTTGCACTTGCGGAAGATGTCAAGCCAAGGCTCCACCTCGGTAGGCGGATAGCCCGTGAGGGGGAAGCAGCAGTTTTCCACCGTGCCGCGAAGGAAGAGGGGACGGCCGTTTATGGTGAACTGCCGGCCCTCAATACCAATATGTCGCAAGCCGAAGGTGGTCTGGTAGACATCATCGCCGGCCCGGACGGTGAGCTGGTAGAGGTTGGGGTGGAACTCGTCCCAGGGCAGGATGTCGTTCTGGTGTCTTGTGTGGTGCACAGGGTCGCCCTCGGAGAGGAACACCATTTCCACCTGCTCCTCGTTCTCCACGATCTTGCGGGCGATGCGCATCGGACGGGTTCCCGCAGGTGCTCCCACGGGGGTGATGGCCACCTCCACGTAATAGTCGTACAGGGGGAACATCCTTACTTCAGGAATATGGTTCTCTATGTCAACCACAACGCGGAAAGCATAAAGGTCTTCATCGGCAGGAATCACCCTGACGCGCTTCACGTTGAGTGCCTTCCATTGTGCCTGCAGCTCCATGCGGCCTGTTATGCCGTTCCAGTTGCCCTGGGTCTGGTCGGTCACGGAGTGCGAGTCCTGGCCTACGCCTACGTTTTCTATGCCGTTGTATACCCTGATGGCGATGTCGTTCTGCCGGCCCGCCTTGATATATCTGGTGATGTTGAAGCGGTGGGGCACTGACAGCGACATCTGGTGGCCCACCTCGCGGCCGTTCACCCATACCGTTGTCTCAATGTGGGGCCGCTCAAGGAAGAGCGTTATCTCCTGGCCTCGCCAGTCGCGCGGCACGTAGACCTTGCGGTGATACCAGGCAGCGCCCACGTAGTGGTGCTCAGGGGTGAGGAAGAACGGGAACTTCATGTTGCCCTCATGGCGGTAGGCCTCCATGGCGGGGTTGAAGTAGTAGCTGCTGTCATAGAGCGAGCCTGTCCACTGTGTGTTGATGCTCACTGGCAGGCCTTTGCCGTTGGTGAGCATGGAGCCGGGCAGCATGACGTAGTCACTGTAGCGGGCGGGGGGAGTGAGGCCGCCCGTAGCTGACGCTACGGGAGTGGTGGCTGTGGCAGCATCTCCATGATCACCCATGGCGAAGTCCCAGCTGCCGGCCAGGTTGAGCACCTGCTGGCCAAGCATTGTCATGGCGCTGAGGGCACACGCAAGGAGTAGGCTCGTTCTCTTCATCATTATTTACTTTCTTACAATCTTTGTAGTTCCAGCAGATGTGTGCAGCAGATACAGGCCGGGGCGCAGGGACAGCCGGCTGTACTCGCCAAGGGTGGTGGTGGTGACAAAGCGCCCGTCGGCAGTGTAAATGCTGACGGCGGTGTCGCTGTCGGTACTAAGCGTGGCAATGCCCGACGGCTCGTCAACTTCTACGGGCCACATGGTCCAGGCAATCTCAAGGTTGCCCTGGTTGACTTCATCGGTGTCGGTGACAAGAATGCCGGTCACGTCGAAATACTTGCCCATAGGGTTACTGGGCATTGTGGAATTCTTGAGTCCGAACAGGTTGTACATGCGGATGTAGTTGCCCTGAGGAGTAACGACAAAACCACCCTTCAGGCCGTCTGGCGCTTCAACGAACTTTACTGCCTTCACCGTGATGAGGTCGGCCAGCAGGCTGTTGTCCACTTCGTCCAGGGTTACTGTGCGTGGCTGTGGCTGCTCGCCATCTGTCACGGCATACTCCTCGGCATTGGTGCTGCCCTGAAGCTGCAGGAACTGAGGCATGTTGTACAGCTCGGAGTAGATGCCGTAGACGCGGCCATTGAGGACGTTGCCAAGCGTGAGAGGCAGGCCAGTGGAGGTGAGACGTATTGCTCCGGTGGCATCCCTCAGATAGGCATCATTCCTGTAGACATATATTACCTGTGCATCGCTGAGCGTGAGGAAGGCCTCACCCATCTGCGGAAGAGCCTTGAACTCCGCAATGGAGTTCACTACTATTCTTTCGCCTACGGTAACAAGGCACTGTGCCTCAAGGCCGGTGTTGAGGTCGCGCACGGTGATAACGGCATTGCCTGAAGCTACTGTTGTTACTAAACCCTGCTGGTTGACAGTAGCAACCTGGTCGTTGGAACTGCTCCAGAAGAGGTAGGCATCGGCATCCAGAGGGGTGAGCTCGGCACTGAGCTGCACCTCGCGGCCTACGGGCAGATGTATGGCAGGAGAGATGTTGATAGCTGTAAGTTCAGTGTAGGCGGCCTCTTTGGGTACTTCAAGGAGACAAAGTTCGTTTATTACATTTCCGCTAAGCACGTTGGTTGCATAGATTGCCGTAATGTCATAGCGCTTGGAGTAGTCCACGTTGAGTTTCATAGAGATGCCAAAGGTGTTGAACACCCTTATCCTCTGCTCTCCGCAAATCGCGTACACCGCACCGTCGAGTACCATCTGTACTTTTTCCACCTTCACCATGTCGGCATAGTTCTGTGCAGAGAGCTGGCTGATGTGTATGTTCGTAGGCTGAGCCTCCTCTCCTGCTTCGGCCATGATGCCATCGGTCTTCGTGATGTTTGCCACGGCGCTGAGCTGCGGCATGAGGTCTCCCTGACGCATGGTGAGTTGACCGCCAATGGTGCCGGTCAGGATGTCGTTGCGGCTAACGCTGATTCCCGTGCTGTTGAGCACTATGCTGCCAGTAGCATCGCGCAAGTAGACTTCATGTTTATTCTTATAGGTATTGACATACAGCACCTGGGCATCGTTGAGCTTCAGCAGGGCCTTGTTGTCCTGCCCAATGGCAAGGAACTCGGCGATGGAGCTGACTACCTGGGCATCGACCACGGTGACGAGGCATGTGTCGGCAATGGCGTTGGAACTGACAACGACTTTTGCCGTGCCCGGTGCCACACCGGTGATGAGGCCCGTCTGGCTGACGGTTACAACCTGTTCGTCCATGCTCTCCCACTTGATGTTGGTTGCGGCTCCTGCGGGATATGGGATTGCCGTGAGCTGGAAGCTGGTGCCAACGCCCAGCGATGCCGTCTCAGCCGTGGTGAGGCTGCCCAGTGATGTGGCATCGTAGGCGCGGAAGGTTATCTTGCCATTAGTCTCAGTGATGTTCACCAGTCCGAAGGCGGTCTCCTTGCCGGCCCACGAGCGGAGGTTCGTGGGCGAGCTTGAGTTGTCAAGTGTGGTTACCCTGCCTGTGCCGGGGAAGGGGTCCATTGAACTGGCTATAACGGAACCTCCCTGTTTCTGGGGACCTCTTGCCCTCTTCAGCTCGTAATAAGGGTGGCTGGCATTGTTGTTGACTTTATTATACTCCCATACGTAGGTGTTAGTGGAGTCTACTCGGAACACCAGCATGCCGTGGCCGGGCAGTTCTGCATCCCACTTTGTTTTCTGACGGTTCTCCAATAGGAAGTACTCGTTGGCCTGCTGAGTGTTTATGCGCAGTCCGGCATTGCTCTGCGATAAGTTTTCCAGTGTATAGTCACCAGGTTCGGTGATGGTGGCAGGATAGCTGAAGCCCAAAGCATAGCGCTCAAAGAGAGAGTAGCTGCACGGACGGCGCCCGTAGTTATAGTCGGCTCCGTTTGCCATGATGCTCCATTCGCCCGGGTCAATAGTACCTTCGGAGTAATCGGTGTCGTAGAAGTCTGGCAGACCCAGCACATGGCTGAATTCATGACACATGGTGCCAATGCCTTCGAGAATGCTCCAGCTGCTTGTGCCATACAACTCAGTGCTGCAGGCGTAGCGAGCCAAGCGCACATTGTCAAAACGATAGTTATGGTAGTAGCTCAAGTCGTACTGATGAGGCCAGAGCAGCCTGTCATCGTTGCCCTGTATGTAGGAAGGCAGTCCACTTACGATGAAGTATATCATGTCCACCTTACCATCGTTGTCAGTATCATAGTCTTTGAAGTTTACAGAGTCATTGACAGCTCTGCATGCATCGTAGAATATCTCGTCAGAACTATTGTGCCCTTCATACTTGCTGTGGTTTACCTGAACAGGCCCCACGATGTCGAACGTAGGAACGAACTGCCCCATGGAGTTGTCGCGGAAGTAGTCGCGCATGCTGCCAACGCAGTTGTAGCCAGACCCATTGGTTCTGCTTTCTCCCGTATAGTTGTCCTGATTTATCATGTTCTCCATGATGTTCTTATAGTCGCTGTAGCGGAAGGGCTGGTCGTTGTATTCTATAATGATGATAAGGCCTTTGAAATTGGCATAGTTGTAGCGTGCGTTGTGCCTGTCGGCCAGAGTCTGTGCCTGAGCGGCCCTGTTCTGCCGGCGCATGGTGCTCATCCGCTGGGTCATTGTGGGCACTACGCGACCTGCCTGGTTGATGTAGTCCAGCTCCTGTGGCAAACGGGCCTGTGCGTCGTGGGCCACTATAGAGGTTGGAGCCAACTGGCCGGCAGCGTCAAGCTGGGCGTAGACATAGTATCCGGCGGTGTTCCTCACCAGGGTGTAGCCGTCGCTCGTAGTAGTATAGTGCAGATACTCGTCGCCTATGAGGCGCAGGGTAACGGTGGTGCCGTCGGGCTGGGTTACAAGGCGTGTGCCCTTCAGGGCCGGACGCGACATGACGGAGGCTGCTGATAGCAATGCTGCCGCCATGAACAGAAAGATTCTCTTTTTCATTCTATACATTATTTATTATTATATTGTCTGTTAGTTGAATCGTATGTCGCTGATGATTTGTGCCCCTACATAGTCGTTGAGCTTAGCCACCAGCTCCTGGCGGCGCATGCTGAGGTCGGCACGGAGGGCAGGGGCGGTGATGTGAACGAAGAGAGCCTGGTTGCGAATCACCACACCGTCGGTATAGCTGGCTATGGCTGCCCCGGCCACTTCCGGCCATGCTGCCACGAGCCGCCGCTGCAACAGCGGGGTCTCCAGGCCCAGCGCCCTCAGGTTCTTCATCACCAGGCCTCCTATTGGCTGTTCTCTCCTCTTAAACATCTTTTCAGTCTTAATTTATCATTATCTCATTTTCCCAATTTCTCCACCTCGCCGTCGGCCACGTGGAACAGGTTATGGTCGAACTGGCCGTGCGAGAGAATCTTGTCAATGTGGTCGCGGTTGGTGTCGGTGATGAAAATCTGGCCGAACTGCCTTCCCGCCACCACGTCAATGATGTTCTCCACCCGCTGGGCGTCAAGCTTGTCAAAGATGTCGTCAAGGAGCAGCAACGGCTGGTTGCCCCCTTGGTTCTTCTCCCTCAGGTATTCGTGCTGGGCCAGCTTGAAACTGACGGCGAACGACTTCTGCTGTCCCTGGCTGCCCTCGCGGCGCATGGGGTGCCCGTTGAGAAGTATCTCAAGGTCGTCGCGGTGAATGCCGTGCAGCGAGTAGCCCACGGCGCAGTCCTTCATGCGGTCGCGCTGTATGACTTCGAGCAGCGGACCGCGCTGGCAGTGCGACACATAGCTGATGCTGATTTTCTCCCTGCCTCCCGACACGGCCTCGTAGTACTGCTTCAGCAGCGGAGCTATCTTCTCCACGAAGGTATGGCGGAAAGCAGCCACATTCACCCCCTCGGCGGCCATCTGCTCCTCCCACAGGGTCATCACGTCAAGGTCGGGCTCGCGGCTCTCATCGCGCAGCATGGCATTGCGCTGCTGCAGGGCTTTGTTGTAGCGGTTCAGGGAGTCTATGTATGTGCGGTCGGTCTGGGCTATCACCTGGTCCATTTGGCGGCGGCGCTCCTCGCTGCCCCCGCTTAAGAGCAGTGTGTCGGCAGGCGACACCATGACGATGGGTATAAGGCCGATGTGCTCTGACAGCCGTTTGTACTCCTTGCCGTCGCGCCTGAAGTGCTTCTTCTGTCCCACCTTCATGCCGCAGTGCACCGTCATCTCGTCGGCCGTCATCGCAGTTTCATTCTGCTGCCTGTACTTACCCTCAAGCATGAGGAACTCCTTGCCGTGGCTCACGGCGAGCGAGTCCTGCACGGTGAAGGCAGAATGGCAGAAGCTCAGAAAGTAAATGGCATCAAGCACGTTGGTCTTGCCCGCACCGTTATGTCCCACCAAGCAGTTTATCTTTGGCGAGAATGAGAGTGTGGCCTCAGTGATATTCTTATAGTTTATAATAGACAGCTGCTCTAACGTCACGTCAGGATTTTGTGTAAGACTACATGCTTTTCGCGCGGGTGTATTGCCACCCAACAGTGAATTTTCGTGCAAAATTACGGCTTTTCGCGCTTAAAAACAAAAAAAGTCGCAAATAAATTTCACTATCTGCAAGAATTTCTGTAATTTTGCCGCGCGAAAAAAATCAACAAACAAAATAATGGCAGAAAACAAGACAACGAAGAGTGCCCCTGAGGCTCAGCCGGCACTTAACAAGCAGGAGGATTTCCTGCTCAAGAACAAGAGGATGATAATCTACGGCGCTGTAGCCGTGCTGGCCATCATTGCCGGCATTATCTTCTGGAACAATCACAGAGCAAGCCAGCTTGAGGCTGCCCAGACCGCCATCCAGGCCCCTGAGCTTTCAATGGAGCTGGCCATGATGGAACTGGCACAGAGTTCACAGCAGTTCAACGACCAGCTGTTCGACCGTGCTCTCAACGGCGACAGCACCGGCATGGTGGGATTCCTGCGCATTGCCCAGGAGTATTCATCGACCAAGGTGGGCAACCTGGCCAACCTTTACGCAGGACTTTGCTACGCTCACATGGACAAGTGGCAGGAGGCTGTGGAGTATCTTGAGAAATTCGACGGCGTGGGCGACTTCATGGTTTCTCCTGCCGCTCTCGGAGCTTTAGGCAATGCATACGCCCACGTGGGCCAGGCCGACAAGGCTGTGGCAACACTGACAAAGGCTGCCGAGGAGGCCGACAATGTGGTGCTCTCACCCATGTACTACATCCAGGCAGGCGAAATCCTTGAGTCGCAGGGCAAGAAAGCTGAGGCACTGAAACTCTACCAGAAGGTAAAGGCCATGCAGAACGTCTCTGTGTCGTCTCCCTACTTTGACACCATTGACGAGTACATAGAGCGCGTCACTGAGTAAACAGGCGGCGACTATGGCAACCAGAAACCTCTCTGACTATGACAGCGGGCGTGTGCCCGACGCGTCGAACATGATATTCGGCATAGTAGTCGCCGAGTGGAACCCCGAGATTACCGGGGCTCTGCTTGACGGCTGCGTTAATACGCTTGAGAAACACGGGGCTCTGACAGAGAACATCCACGTGAAGCGCGTGCCTGGCTCCTTTGAGCTTATCTACGGCGCTCACCAGATGACCCTAAACGACGGCTACGACGCAGTAATCATTCTTGGCAGCGTGGTGAGGGGCGAGACTCCACACTTCGACTATATCTGTCAGGGTGTTACGGCCGGCATAGCCCGCCTGAATGCCACGAGCAACATTCCGGTGATCTACGGTCTGCTCACCACCAACGACATGCAGCAGGCCCGCGACCGTGCCGGAGGGCGCCTCGGCAACAAAGGCGACGAGTGTGCCGTGGTGGCCATCAAAATGGCAAAGTTCTAAAGAAAACTCATGAAATTCATAAGTTGGAACGTCAACGGCCTCCGAGCTTGCGAGGCCAAAGGATTCAGCACCATCTTTAACGAGATGGATGCTGATTTTTTTTGTTTGCAGGAGACCAAGATGCAGGCTGGACAGCTTGACCTGCAGTTTCCTGGCTATACCTCATTCTGGAACTCGGCCGAGAAGAAGGGCTACAGTGGCACGGCCATCTTCACCCGCCTCGAGCCGCTCAGCGTGAGCTATGGCATCGGGGTGGACCTGCACGACCACGAGGGGCGTGTCATTACACTTGAGATGGAGGACTTCTTCCTCGTGTGCTGCTACACGCCAAACTCGCAGGACGGCCTGAAGCGCCTGGAGTATCGCATGTCGTGGGAGGATGCCTTCCGCAAGTACCTGAAGGGTCTTGACCTTAAGAAACCTGTCATCCTCTGCGGCGACCTGAACGTGGCCCACGAGGAGATAGACATAAAGAACCCCAAGACCAACCGCCGCAATGCCGGATTCACCGACGAGGAGCGCGAGCAGTTCTCGAACCTGCTGGCATGTGGATTCACCGACACCTTTAGGTGGAAGTATCCGGAGCAGGTGACATACTCCTGGTGGAGCTACCGTTTTCAGGCACGACAGAAGAATGCCGGCTGGAGAATAGACTACTTCGTGGTGAGCAACCGCCTGCAAGACCGCATTGCCGATGCCACCATCCATACCGATATTCTTGGTTCCGACCATTGTCCGGTAGGGCTGCTGCTAAAGTAGTGATGTTGATATGAAGAGAATTCTTCTCGCCCTTGTCGTGGCCTGTATCAGCATTGTAGCGATGTCACAGAATGTGACTTCGCCCAACGGGCGCATCGCCGTGACGCAGGATTCCACAGGAATGGCCATAAGCTACAACGGCATAAGGCTGATGGATATTCCCGTCGTGGGCTTTGAGAATTCTGCTGTCCCCACCGTGCTCACCCTTCGCCGCACTATTAGGGAGAACTACACCATGCTGGCCGGCAAGCGCCTGCAGTGTAGCAACGAGGCCAATGAGTATATGGCGGAGATGGGCACCGACACGAGGATGGTGGTGCGATTGTACAACGACGGCATTGCATTCCGCTATGAACTGTCGAACCTCAACAATGCCATGCTGCCACAGGAGCTGACCACCTACCGCATACCCGAAGGCACGAAGCGCTGGATGCAGAACTGGACCGACTCCTACGAGGAGTTTTTCCCCCTGGCTACCACAGCCAGAGTGCCTCCTCGCCTCAGCCGATACGAGAAAAACTCCCAGGGGTGGGCCTGCCGCTGGGGCTACCCCGCGCTGATAGAGCCTGTAGACGGCATCTTCGTACTTATATCAGAAGCCAACATTGAGCGCCGCCAGAGTGCTTCGTGCCTCTACAACGAGGACGAACTATACAGGGTGGTGCCCGCTGAGAACAATCTTACTGTGTCGGGCCAGTGGCACACGCCGTGGCGCACCATGATTATAGGCAGCCTGGCCGATGTTGTAGAGTCAACTCTGGTTACCGATGTCTCGGAGCCGTCGCAGATAAGCAACACCGGATGGATTGAGCCGGGCGTGGTGTCGTGGATATACTGGGCCTACAACCACGGCAGCAACGACTACAATATTATATGTAAATATGTGGACATGGCGGTGACGCTTCAGCTGCCCTACGTGCTCATAGATGCAGAGTGGGACCAAATGAAGGACGGCAAGACGGTGGAGGATGCCGTGAGGTATGCCGTGGAGCGGGGCATAAAGCCAATGATTTGGTACAACTCGTCGATAGGGTGGGTTGACGGCGCTCCCACGCCCAAGTTCCGACTTAACAACCCTGACGACCGTGAGCGTGAGTTTGCCTGGTGCGAGGCCATAGGCGTGGCCGGCGTGAAGATAGACTTCTTCTCAGGCGACAGCCAGCGTAACATGGACTTCTGCCTTGACCTCCTTGAGAGTGCCGCCCGCCACCATCTGCTTGTCAATTTCCATGGTGCAACCATACCCCGTGGCTGGCAGCGCACATATCCCAACCTGCTGTCAACGGAGGGCGTCTATGGGGCAGAGTGGTACAACAATGTGCCTACCTTTACCGCTATGGCTGCCCGCCACAACGCCACGCTGCCCTTCACCCGCAATGTGATAGGCCCAATGGACTACACTCCCTGCACTTTCAGCGATTCGCAGCATCCCCACATCACCAGTCTGGCCCACGAGTTGGCGCTCACCGTGCTCTACGAAAGTGGCTTGCAGCACCTGGCCGATAAGCCGGAGAGCTATCTGGCTCAGCCAGCAGAGGTGCAGCGGTTCCTGGGAGAGTTACCCTCCGTGTGGGACGAGACCCGCCTCGTAAGCGGCTACCCCGGCGACCATGCAGTGCTGGCACGCCGCAGCGGCAGCACCTAGTATGTGGCAGGCATAAACGGCACCGATGAAAGCAAGGTTATTGACCTTGACCTGAGTTTCATCAATGCCTCCCGTGTTACCATCTTTGCCGACGGCGCAGACAATCGCTGGGCCATAAGCACTGACGCGGCAGTTCCCTCTCGAATGGAATGTCTGCCCCGCGGAGGCTTCGTGATTGCAACAAAAAGCTTTACTGCAGGGATGAGCCACTAATAAAGAAGAAAAGAGACTGTCAGAAAGTTTGATGGCACCCCTCACTGATTTGAGGAGTGCCATCAAGCTTTGATATCATGCCGGCAAAGACGCGGATGATTACTTTCCGTGATGCTCGTCGGAAACTGTTAACTTCTTACGACCCTTGGCGCGACGGCTGGCAAGCACGCGGCGACCATTCTTCGTGGCCATGCGCTCGCGGAAGCCATGCTTGTTCACGCGGCGGCGATTGTGAGGCTGGAATGTTCTCTTCATTGTTCTTATCTGTTTTTTTACTTGTTAATAATCAGTCAGAAAAGGGCATAAGGCCGCTTTTGGGCTGCAAAATTACGCATTTTTTTTCATTCACGCAAGTTTTTGCAAGTTTTTTCTCTATTTTTCTTTGTTTTTCGCTCACTTATTCGTACCTTTGCAGCCGAATTAAAGCAAACAGCATATTATTTATGATTAACTCACAAGACATTAAGAAAGGCGTAGCCGTACGCATGGACGGCAGCATTTGGGTTTGCATTGACTTCCAGCATCGCAAGCCAGGTAAGGGTAACACCATTATGATTATCAAGCTGAAGAACGTCAGCGACGGTCGCGTGCTGGAGCGCCGCTTCAACATCGGCGAGAAGCTGGAGGACGTTGTCATTGAGCGCCGCCCATATCAGTACCTCTACGAGGACAACAGCGGACGCATCTTTATGAACCAGGAGACATTCGAGCAGATTC
>JAFTAR010000070.1 GCA_017455495.1 Prevotella sp. | reverse complement strand
GTGGGAGTGGAGAAGGTGATGCCCTTCTCGCGGGCGCAGCCAGGCAGGGCCTTGATGAAGTCAAGGATGTTGCTGGAGAGCGGCTGAGCTATACCCAGGGCTGACAGCTCCATGAAGATATTTATAATCTGCTCTTCCTCAGGCAGGCGTGCAATGCGGTCAATATATGCATCGGCAAAGAGAGGATAACCGTCCCACTCGGCATTGTTGAAGCGCAGTGAGATGTCGTCGGAAAGTTCCACGTCGCGCAGCAGCAGCTTCAGGTTGGGAGCCTGGTTGCAGTGGTATACATAGTGCGGCGACTTCCAGCCCAGCACGTGCTTGGCACCCTCAGTGAGCATGCCCTTGAAGCCCAAGGCGGCAATCTGCGCACCAATGTCATCGCTGTAGATGAGCGACGAGTTGCGGGCCACCTTGGGTGTCTGTCCGAAGTACTCTTTGATTTTCTCCACCTGCTTCTTCATGTCGCGTGCAAAGCTGTCGGGATTGGCCAGCGATGAGAGGCCGTGGCTGTAAGGCTCAGCCAGGAACTCTACGCAGCCTGTCTCGTTGAGCTGCTGCAGCTTCTCCAGCACCTGCGGGGCGTGCATCTCAAGCTGCTCAATGCCGGTGCCGGAGAGCGAGAACGCCACCTTGAAGTACTTGCCGTTGTCCTTTATCATCTGCTCCAGTGTGTTCAGGGCAGGCATGTAGCTGCGCTCTGCAATGTCGCTGATGCTACGCTCGTTCTCGTAGTCGTCGTAATAGTAGTGGTCGGTACCGATGTCGAAGAAACGGTAGCGTTTCAGATGTATAATCTGGTGTATCTCAAAATATAAGCAAATTGTTTTCATGACTTTTTACAAGCCCCCTAAGTTAGGGGGTTGGGGGTCTGAACAGACGTTCATTAGCACCATTTAATTGTTAATACTATTGTTGTTATTTTGTTAGGGGCTAATCCTCCCAGCCCAGAGTGCGGCGGTATAGCGTGCGAATCCATGCGCCCACCTTCTCCCAGGTAATCTGGTCAACTTCCTTCTTGCCTTCCTCCTTGAGATACTGGAAGAGCGAGTCGTTGGTGCAGATGGAGTAGATAGCGTCGGCCAGGGCGTGGATGTCCCAGTAGTCCACCTTTATGCAGTTGCTCAGAATCTCGGCGCAGCCGCTCTGCTTCGAGATGATGCTCGGCGTGCCGCACTGCATGGCCTCAAGGGGCGATATGCCGAAGGGCTCCGATACTGACGGCATGACATAGACATCAGAGTCCTTAAGGCACTCGTACACCTGCTTGCCGCGCATGAAGCCCGGGAAGTGGAAGCGGTCGGCAATGCCGCGCTCTGCTGCCAAGTAGATCATCTGGTCCATCATGTCGCCAGAGCCTGCCATGCAGAAGCGCACGTTACGGGTGCGGTGGAGCACCATGTTGGCGGCCTCCACGAAGTACTCAGGGCCTTTCTGCATAGTGATACGTCCAAGGAAGGTCACAACCTTGTCCTTGCCGGTATGGTCGGGACGCGGTATGGCCTGATACTCCTCGGGCAGAGGGTAGACGGCGTTGTGCACGGTGAAGCACTTACGCGGATCCTGATGGTACTGGTTGATGACGGTCTGGCGTGTCAGCTCGCTGACGCACATTATGCAGTCGGCCCAGTCCATGCCGTTCTTCTCTATGCTATACACCGTGGGGTTCACCTTGCCGCGCGAGCGGTCGAAGTCGGTGGCATGCACATGTATGCACAGAGGCTTGCCGCTCACTTGCTTGGCATGTATGCCGGCAGGGAAGGTAAGCCAGTCGTGGGCATGAATGATGTCGAACTCCTCAGTGCGGGCCACCTGGCCGGCAATGATGCTGTAGTTGTTGATTTCCTCGTGCAGATTGCCGGGATAGCCTCCGGCAAATTCCATTGCGCCGAGGTCATTGACGTTCATGTAGTTGAAGTCGGCATAGATATGGTCGCGCAGACGATAATAGTAGTCAGGGGCCATGATGTTGCCCACGCGCTGCTTCACGTAGTCGTAGTCCACGTCGCGCCAGGCTATGGGCACGGCGTTCATGGCTACTATGCGGCAGGCATGCTGGCTCTCATCGCCGAAGGGGTGGGGCAGACAGAGCACGGTCTCAATGTCGCCCTGCGCCTTCAGGCCCTCGGATATTC
>JAFTAR010000069.1 GCA_017455495.1 Prevotella sp. | reverse complement strand
GACGGCGATGGGACAGAAAAGAAGAAGGTGAGGAACTACACGCTCTACGCCTACTGCCTGATGCCGGACTACTTCCAGTTGCTGGTGAAGGAAGGCGAGGAGACGGTGAGCAACCTCGTGAGGCGCATCGCCTCGTCGTATGCAGTTTACTTCAACGGAAAGTACGACCGCGACGGGGCTATATACCGCGGGCGGTTTGCAAGCGAGCCGGTGGAGACTGCGGAGAGGTTCGAGACAGTCGTGCGGTATATCCACCAGACTCCGTTGCGTGAGGGAAAGGTGACGGACCTGAACGAACCGACCTACAGCAGCTGGTATGACTATGTGCACAAGGGCCGGGAGTTGCCTGCGCTGTGTGAGGTGAAGGAAGAATACCAGTTGGAGGACAGCGAGAAGGTGGAAGAGATGCTGAGCAAGCCATTGGAGAAGGGTGTGAAGTGTCTGGCTCCGAGGAAGGCGAGCGTCCGGCTGTCGGACAAGCAAGTGCAGGAAGGAATCAAGGCACTTGTTGGCGACTGCGGCAAGGTTGTGTTTATGAACCTATCGTACGGACGGCAGCGGACGGTACTGCTGGAACTGCGAGAGAAGGGTGCATCCCTGCGGCAGTTGGAGCGGCTTACGGGAGTAGGGAGAAACGTGATTTGGAGGATGAGATGAGCGCTTATAGAAAAAGCAGTCCCTTTTGTTAGAAGAGGACTGCTATTTTCAAAAAAGGGACTGCTATTTTCAAAAAAGGGACTGCCTTTTTCCGAAAAGGGACTGCTTTTTATTGGAGAGGCAGTCCCTTTTGTGCGTTACTTAATGTCCCAGCCTACGGCAGATGCTCCGAGGACGGCTGCCGATGCACCGTCGAGACCGCTGACGAGGAACTGTGCCTTTCCGCGGAAGATCTTCAGCACATGCTCGTTGTATGCATCACGAATAGGCTTCATTATGAGTTCGCCGGCCTTCACCATTCCTCCGAAGAAGATGAATGCCTCTGGCGAGGAGAATGCTGCGAAGTCGGCACAGGCCTCGCCCAGCATGTGACCGGTGAAGTCATAGATTTCCTTGGCCAGCTCGTCGCCCTTGCCGGCGGCAATGCTCACGTCGAGCGAGGTAATCTTCTCCGGGTCCAACTCTCTGAGCAGCGACGGACGCTCTGTCTTTACCAGCAGTTCGCGAGCCGTGCGGGCCACACCTGTTGCCGAGCAGTAGGCCTCAAGACATCCAGTGCGCTCGCAACCGCATTTTCTGCCTTCCTCGCCGCGTACCATGGTGACATGGCCCAGCTCTCCGGCAAAGCCGTCGCTGCCGTAGAGTAGCTGGCCGTTGACAACGATGCCGCTGCCCACGCCGGTGCCGAGGGTTATGACGATGAAGTTCTTCATGCCGCGAGCCACTCCGTAGACCATCTCTCCGATGGCGGCGGCGTTGGCGTCGTTTGTCAGGGCAACGGGAATGCCAAGCTTGTCGCTGAACATCTGGGCCAGGGGCACCTTCGTGTCGTGGGCCCAGGGCAGGTTGGGTGCAAACTCAATGGTGCCGCTGTAGTAGTTGCCGTTGGGGGCGCCTATGCCCATGGCTTTTATCTTCTCTATGCCGCCTACCTGCTCAATGATGGGCTGCAGGGCCTCTACGCTGGCTGCCACATAGTCCTCGGCCGTCTTGAAGCCGCCTGTCTTGATGGCTGTGGTGGCCTTTATCTCGCCGCGTGCGTCAACGATGCCGAAAACAGAATTCGTTCCGCCCAAGTCAAGTCCGATGACATAGGGCTTCATAGTTGCTTGTTCGTTCATGATGGTATTCCTTTCTTATTTGGTTAATAATGATTATTTGCTTAACATTTGGAAGTTAAAGGAGTTAGTGGAGTTAAAGGAGTTAAAGACGAAAGATTTTTCCATGAAAAGCTTTCAGGCCTCACTATATACCTTGTTATATAGGCTGAGCAGTTCCTCGGCCGTGCGTCTCCAGGAGAACAGCCTGGAGCGCTCCAGGCCAATGTTTTTCTTCTCCTCGTAGAACTTCGGGTCCTTTTCCAGCTTTATCAGCATTGCTGCTATTTCGTCGGCCTTCTCCGGGTTGATGAGTATGGCGTTGGGGCCTCCAATTTCCGGCATAGACGATGTGTTGCTTGTTATCACTGGCACCCCGCAGGCCATGCCTTCAAGCAGGGGTATGCCAAAGCTCTCGCGCAGCGAAGTATAGAGGAAGGCGAAGGCTGCGCCGTATATGTAGGGCAGGTCGGCATTGGGAATATATCCCGGCATGTGCAGGTAGGGCCTAATGTTCTCTATGCCGTTGCGCTTTATGATGCCGTCCAGATAGGCCTGATCCAGGTCGGCCATAAGCAGGGGCCGCTTCACGTCCGATTGTTCCAGGTATTTGGAGTAGGCCACCAGCGTTCGCTCGGTGTTTTTCTTCGGGTCGGTATTGCCCAGGAAGAAGATGAATCCCCGCTCGTCCATGTATTTCTTGTATACCTCCTGCTGGTCGTCCATGGGTTTGAACCACTCGTTGTAGCCGTTGTAGATCATTGCCATGCGCTGCTCCTCAATGGAGAGCTTGCTGATGATGTTCTGCTTCTCAAACTGGCTCACCGTTATGATGCGGCGGCAGTTTGGCAGTATTCTCGGCACCACGAGGCGGCGGTATAGCCACCCCATGTTCTGGTAAAGCGAGTGGTTCTGCTTGTCGCGCGGCTCCAGGAAGATGATGTCGTGCAGGGTTAGTACCAGCGGCACGCGGCAGCGCAGCGGGGCTGTGTTGCTGGTGCAGTGCAGCAGCTCCACGCCGGTCTTCTTTACGGCCCGCGGCAGCGTCACCTGTTCCCACCAGGGGTAGAATGAGCCGCCTATCTCCATCACGTGAACACGGTCGGAACTCTCCACGCAGCGGTCGGGACCCGGAGCCACGAATACGTAGTACTCGTTTTCCGTGTCTATCTGCTGCAGCTGTAATATCTCCTGTAGCACGACGTAGTCCATGCCGTGCTTGTTCTTGCGGAAGATGCGCTGTGCCTCAATGCCTATCTTCATGAGCTTATGCGGTTATTGGTTTCAGGTGATGTGCTTTATTACTTTTGCTGGCACTCCGGCCACGATGCTGTTGTCGGGCACGTCTTTGCTCACCACGGCTCCTGCTGCCACCACGCAGTGGCGGCCAATGCTTACTCCGGGCAGCACCACGGCGTTGGCCCCTATCCACACGTCGTCGGCTATGGTAACAGGCTTTGTGCTCACTCCCTGCTGGTCTATGCGCTTCGAGGGGTCGGTGAAGTTGTGGTTCAGCGCCGTCACGGTGATGCCCTGCGCCAGGTTCACGTGGCTTCCTATTGTCACGGGGCCTATAATGGTGTTGTGCAGTCCTATGCGGGTGTTATCCCCAATGATGACGTCGCCCACAGCGTTGTTTATGCACGAGTAGGACTCCACCACGCTGCGCCGTCCGAGCGAGAAGCGGCGGTATGGCGGTGTGTCCATCCTCACGCTGCCGTATATCTTTGAGCCGGCCCCCCGGTGCTGATAGAGCGGTGCCAGCAGCCTCACGTACCACCGTGGGCGGGCATCGCGCTGGTTCATTATTATGTAGTCCAGCATTCGCTTCATCCGTGGGCTGCCTTTCAGCCGTGTGCGCAGTTGCTCTTTGTCGTCCATTTGGTTGTGTCAGTCGTTGTTGCCGTGAGTGGTGTGCAGGAAGTCCTTGTTGCGGGGCTTTATGAGGAACAGGTTTCTCAGCATGTGCCAGGCCATTCGTGGCAGCTTCAGTGCCTTGCTGAGTATGGTGCTCGTGCGCATCTTCCTCGGTATTGCTGCAATAAGGGCAATGCACAGCGCCGCCATGAGCAGCCACCATTTCAGGGTCCAGGCCCGTGCCGCTATCAGGGTGACGATGCCGAAGAAGGGAATGAGCACCAGCAGTATGCTGCGGGGAATGAGTGCCTGCTGCAGGGTCTTGTCCAAGTAGTTGATGTTGCCCGTCACTATGGCACGTGGCACGTAGGGCATCATGCGGAAGAGGCTCTGCACCTGTCCCGTCATCCAGCGCAGTCGCTGCCGCTGGAAGTTGTCGTGGCTGCTCACCTTCTCGTCCTGAACGTAGATGTGGGGAGCATAGTGCACGTGGATGTGCTCTTTCATGAGGTAGGCCTCCATTTCGCGGTCCTCCACGGCTGAGTCAAGCAGGTTCACGTGGTTGCTGAACCAGTCGTAGCCAAAGCACATGCCCGAGCCTATAAGGGCGGAAGACAGCCCCAGACGGTTGTGGCCCAGCCGGAATATGCTGTTGTTCACCTCCTCGCTCACACCGTCGAGCACGGCAATGTCGTTGTTAAGGTTCTTGGCCGTGCGGTGGCACTGTATGGCCTTGTGTCCCCTACCCCACTCCTGGTCAAGGAGTGTGAGGAAGTCGGGCTGCACCGTGTTGTCGGCATCAAGTATCACCACGCAGTCGGGCTGGTAGTCCTTCGTCTGCTCAATGGCATACTGCAGGGCGCGGGCCTTCGAGCTTTTCTCGAAGACGGGTGTGAGCAGCGTTATGGGCATTGCCCTGAGCTGCTCGTTGGTGTCGGGCTGCATGTGGTCGGAGATTACTGCCACGCGGTAAAGGTCATTTGGGTAGTCCTGCCTGAAGAAGGCCGCAACGGAGTCTACTATCACGGCGTCCTCCTTGTAGGCGGGAAACAGCACAAGGAAAGTCCTCTTCTTGCTGTCAGTCCCCGTCTTGGGCATGGCGCGCTTTCTCCCAGGCAAGAGAGAAGCCAGGGCGAAGAGCAGGACGTATGCAACCGACGCTGCCAGAATGCCCCACACTATGAGGTCTATGATGTGGATAATGGTTACTGCCATTGTCTACTTCCTGCTACGTTTCTTTTTCCTTTTCTTCCTCACCCTGCCAAACCACCTGTGGACAGACGTGGCACGGTCTGTGGCCTCGCTGCGCCCGGCACGGAAAATGTTCAGCAGTCCTCCGAGGCTTACTATCGGTGCGCGCATAAAGTCCTTGTCCCAGTGCTCGTCTACGAGGTAGTCGGGAGTGGCAAGCGAGAATGCCAGCAGTATCAGGGCTGCCACTATCCACCACTTCACCACCAGCGAGAAATAGATGAAAGGCAGCACCAGGCTCATAATGGCTATAATACCTATTAATATTGTTCGCGGAATGAGCAGCCACTGCACTATCTTGTCTATGTGGTCGTACTGGCGGTTGAGCAGTGCCGAGGGCAGGTAGCGCAGGTTGCTCACGGCAGCATGCAGCTGGGTGTATATCCAGCGCGACCTCTGGTCGTTGAACTCCCTTATCTGGCGCGTCTTCTCGTCGTACACATAGATATCCTCGAAGTAGTCGATATAGATATTGTCGCGCATGAGCATGGCCTCCAGGGCTTTGTCCTCGCCCACGGAGTCGCGCACCTTCATAATGTTGCGCTTGAACCAGTCAAAGTCGAACACCATGCCCGAGCCGTTGAGCGATGATGACAGGCCCAGCACCTGGTGGCCCCTGCGGAAAATGGAGTTGTTTATCTCCTCGAAGATAGAGTCCAGACGGGCCGATGAAGTGTCGCGGTTGCGCGACAGACGATGTGTCTGCAGGCATTTCGTGCCGGCCGAGGAGTAGGCATCGTTCACCTCCTCCAGGTATTCCGGCTTCACTATGTTTCCTGCGTCAAGAATTAGCACCGCATCGTAAATCTTGAACTGCGGCAGGTTCAGCACGGCATACTGCAGCGACTTGGCCTTCGAGCTGCGGTCGAAGTCGGGTGTGAGCAGCGTTATGGGCAGCTGTGCCAGCCGCATGTTGGTTATCTCCTGCTGGTGGTCGGATATCACCACCACGTCGAACATGCGCTGCGGGTAGGTCTGGCCAAGGGCTGAGTTAACAGTCTGGAGTATCACGCTGTCCTGCTTATACGAAGGTATGAGTACTATGTAGCGGTTCTGAATCTTCGAGCGCTTTATCTCATTGCGGTGCCTGAACAGGGCTGCAACAGAGAATATCAAGAGGTATGCCACCGTGAACGCCACTATGACGAACAGCAGCCAGTCAATCAAATAAAGTATCCACCAAAAATACATCTCTGACGGTAGGTTCTTACGTTATTCGCTGCAAAAGTAGCAAAAAATATCTGAACGGCAAAGGGAACTCATGATTATTTTTCTACTTTATTTCGTCGTGTCGCTTTTTTTCAGTACCTTTGCAGCCTGTTTTGCAAAGATTACTATGAATCAAGAGATAGAACGCAGGCGAACGTTCGCCATCATTTCGCACCCCGATGCCGGTAAGACCACGCTGACCGAGAAGTTCCTCCTCTTCGGAGGGCAGATTCAGGTGGCAGGTGCCGTGAAGAACAATAAGATCAAGAAGACCGCCACCAGCGACTGGATGGAGATAGAGAAGCAGCGTGGCATATCGGTCACCACGTCGGTCATGGAGTTTGACTACACCCCACCCTCGGACGGGAAAGCCGAGGCCTACAAGGTAAACATCCTTGACACGCCGGGCCACCAGGACTTTGCCGAGGACACCTTCCGCACGCTGACGGCTGTTGACTCCGCCATCATCGTTGTGGACGGCGCAAAGGGCGTGGAGACCCAGACGAGGAAGCTCATGACCGTTTGCCGCATGAGGAAGACTCCCGTCATCATCTTTATAAACAAGATGGACCGTGAGGGCCGCGACCCCTTCGACCTCCTCGACGAGCTTGAGCAGGAGTTGGAGATAAAGGTGCGCCCCCTCTCCTGGCCTATCAACCAGGGAGCCAAGTTCAAGGGCGTATATAATATATATGAGGACCAGCTGAACCTGTTCACCCCCGACAAGCAGCGCGTCACCGAGAAAGTCAGCGTGGAGCTCGGTTCTGCCGAGCTTGACCAGCACATCGGTGAAACCGATGCCGCCAAGCTCCGCGAAGACCTTGAGCTGGTGGAGGGTGTCTACCCTGAGTTCGACGTGGAGTCCTACCGCAATGCAGAGG
>JAFTAR010000068.1 GCA_017455495.1 Prevotella sp. | reverse complement strand
GTATCAGTATATGGCAAAGGATCGCGAGGGGCGCGACGTGTTCCTGGCCGACTCAGGCTATGTGCTTTCCATGGCGCAGGAGGACTTCAAGCATATCCGCTTCCATTTCACCAGCGAATTCTGAAAGAGAAGCCCCCCCTCCCAACTCCCCCAAGGGGGAGAGCTGGAGAAAGGTAAGATTTAAGAGGTAATAGGTAATAGGTGAGATTACACTTAGGTTCCATCGGTGATGCGAGGTACGAGATTCGAGGTGCGTGGTTATGAAAGACGCTGAAAGCGTCACCGCTCAGCAACCGGGGGTGCGAGCGGAGCGAGTACCCTCGGACTGAGAACTACTCAAGAGAAAGCACTCTGAAGGAGTGCCCCCATCATACAATGGACAATGTCTGCTGGTGTAGGAGCGTAGCCCCTTTCAGGGGCTTTTATTTATAGAACTGCGAACTCCGCGTGCTGGGCTTTCACCGCCATCACTTCCTGTTCGATGAGCCATCCTGGGCGGCAAACCTTCGCGTTCACAATCACGTAGGGTTTGTTGGGGAACCGCTCTTCGTACATGCGGCGCACCGTTTCGTAGTCGGCAGGGTCGCGCAGATAGACAATCATCTGCATCACGTCCTTGTATGTGCAGCAGGCTTCTGCGAGCAGCGTCTCCACGTTCTCCCACATGCGGTGGCACTGTGCCACAACGTTGCCTGGGTGCATGATCTCTCCCTTGTTGTTGATGCTGGCCGTACCAGAGATGAGTACGTGGCGGCGGTCGCCGTAGTCGATATACGTGCCGCGCTCGAAGCTCACGCCGTAGTCGCTGGTGCGGTTCAGGTGTGTGGCGGCGTATAGATAGTGTATCTGCTCCTGCTGTATGCCGTCGATGGCGTAGGCGTCCATCTGCGAGAGCACATGTGCGTCGGCCTGTCTGCCGCCGATGCCTGTGCTGGCAATGAAATGGGTCTTGTCGGTGAGGTTCTGCGTGATGAACACCTCGTTGCGTGCCTTCACCACTCCTTGGTAGTTCAGGTCAACATCGTTGACGAAGAACCATGTGCGCTGACAGTTCTTGGCCAGCGAGCAGCCCTCGTTCATCAGCTGCATCACATAGTCGTTGAGCAGGATGCGTGTCTGTCGCTCAGAGTCTTTGGCGTGGTTGTTGGCACTTCCTATCCACAGGTGGCGGTATGCGCCGTGTCGTGCCTCATAGAGTCCGCTTGGCAGGGCCTTGGTCTCCACGTTGGTCATCAGATATGCCCACAGGGCGATCTTCGTGCCGTTGAGCGGTGCCTGCTGAACGATGGAGAGTGCGCAGTCGGGCGACTCCAGCTCGTAGTTCATCAGTGTGTCCGTCTGGTTGGCGGCATCGCTGAGGAAGTAGCGTTTGAAGACGGGGTGTGCACCGACGAGCCGTTCCTTGCGCAGCCTGGTGAATGCCGTTAGAAGGGCCTCCACCTGTTCCTGATAAGTGAGCAGCGGGTTCTCGATGCTCAGCATCACGTGGTATTCGTTTACTTCTCCTGCTTCGAAGCGAGCAATCCTCGCTGTTACGTTGTCCAATTGTATTGTTTCGTTCATTGGTTTCTTATTTGCCTGCAAAGTTACGAAAAGTCGAGAGAAAGGCCAAATTTATTTGAGCTTTTCCGAGCGTAAGTAACTTCGGCGTAGCCAAAGTTACGAAAAAACGAGAGAAATGCAAAAGGAAAGCTCGCTTTTCTTTTCATTTCCGAGTGCAGAGTAACTTCGGCGTAGCCAAAGTTCTTTCTAAGGAAAGCGTCCCAAGGGGGCCGAGCGACAAAAAGTCGAGAGCAGTACATATTAAATTCATTTATTATTTATGCCGAGACCTCTTGACATTATATTCATTCAATGAGTCCGAAGGCCATCCGGACAACTTGTCCGGCTGTTCCGGACACTCAGTCCCGATGACCCGGACACTCTGTCCGGCTTACCTGTACAACCTGTCCGGCTTACCTGTACAACCTGTCCGGCTGACCTGTTCAACCCGTCCATGAATGATGTAGGCATGAATTGCAGGGTGTTGGGGAATCCTTATGCATAGCTGTGCATGCCTCCGAGGAAATAGTTCACGCCGAAGTAGGTCATCAGGAGCGTGAGGAAGGCCGCAAGCATGTAGGCATGATAAACAAGGGGTTTGCGGAAAAGGGGGAGCGACTGCGTGTGAACCACCGCGGCGTAGGTCATCAGGGTGATGAGGGCCCACGTCTCCTTGGGATCCCAGCTCCAGTAGGTTCCCCAGCTCATGTTGGCCCACACGGCACCGATGAAGATGCCCAGGCCGAGCGTGGTGAGGGCAGGGTAGAGGAATACGCGCGAGAGGACGGCCAGCTGCTCTGCCTCGCGGCGCAGCAAGAGTCC
Organism: Prevotella sp.; assembly: GCA_017455495.1. Taxonomy (GTDB): domain Bacteria; phylum Bacteroidota; class Bacteroidia; order Bacteroidales; family Bacteroidaceae; genus Prevotella. The sequence goes on along the minus strand of JAFTAR010000068.1, from coordinate 6,219 downwards.
CACAAGGGCGCAGATGAAGGTGAGCGACAGCAGGGCGTAGGCCATCATGATGATGCTCACGTGGATGCTCAGCAGGGGCGAGTTGAGCACGGGCATCACATGGGTGATCTGCGGGTCCATCTGGTTGATGTGGCTCACTAACAGGAAAAAGCCGCTCAGCAGGAAACCGAAGGAGAGCACGAGCGTGCCCAACTGCGAGGAGCGGGAGGTGGAGCGTGCTGACAGCAGGAGGGTGACAATCATCACAAACCACGCCATGACCAGCATCGTCTCATAGCCGTTGCTCATGGGCACTCGTGAGCAGATGACCCATCGCAGCGCAAGGGTGAAGCTTAGGGCCGCCCACGAAAGGATGAACACGCCCTGTTGCGCCCGTTGCAGCAGAAGGTAGTGGCTGTTCCTGCGCTGTTGCAGCAGGTAGAGGAAGAACGAGAGGAAGCCCAGCGTGAGGTTCACCATGAACAAGATGGTGGCCAGGGGCAGCATGTTGTACAGCCGCTCGGCTGCGGTCACCCTCTCAGAGGGGAGCGTGGTGCCGGCGTTGGCCTGCTGATAGCGCAGCATCTTGTCCACGATTTCCTCCATTCGGGCAAAGTTGCCAGCCTGTGCCTCCTGAAGGAGCAGGGTGAACACGTTGGCGACGTATTGCTGATGGTCGGCAGGCATGTCGGAGGGCATCGCGTCTGTCGGCGCGAGCCATACCGTCTGTTTGCGGCTTGTCCAGGGGAACACTTTCAGGGGTGCTCCTCTGCGCAGCTGCATAATGAGGTTCAGTCGGTCATCGATTTGGGCGGCTTGCTTGTGGAATCCGTCATGGTTGCCCTGATAGTACTGTTCCACGTAGGGGCCAAGGATGTAGCCTCCCATGGCAGGTACGAAGAAGCTGTTCACAGAAGCGTAATCGGGCAGGTCAAGCGTGTGCTTCAGGTCGCCTCCCTTGATGCGCACAATAGGCTCGTTGCACCACTCGTCGCCCCAGAAGATGAAGCCCGTGAGCACCTGTTCGGCTGTGTAGGGGCCATAGTGTGACTTTCCATAGAGCTTCTTGGTGAAGTCGAGGGCATAGGTCTGTAGCGGGCAGATGCGGTCGTTGTAGAGAATGTGGAGCTCGCCTATCTTGGCGGCTGTTGTGGGGGGGAGCGTTGTCTGGGCGTTGCCAGGCAGGGCTATTTGCAGCAATGCCAGAACGCTGAGCATGCGCAGCAGGCGGCGGAAGGTGCCCCGTGGGTCGATGAGCATGTAGATGAGCGAGATGAAGAGCAGGGCATAGCCCGTATAGGTCACAGGGATGCCATAGGGGTCGTGGTTGGTTGTGAGCGTCGTCCCCAGTCCGTCCCTGTCGTATGACATCTGGTAGAAGCGGATGCCCCTGTAGGAGTGGATGTTGTTCATGGATACCACGAAGTCGCTTTGCTTATCCCCGTCGATAAGGGTTACCTGCGAGGTGTAGTCGGCGGGTGCGTTGGTACCAGGATGGAGGCTCATCTCGAATTTGTTGAGAGTCAGGGTGAATGGGAGTATGCGCTCGTGTATCTCACCGTTTTCCCAAATCGTGTAGTTGTTGGTGGGCACCCCCGTGCGCAGATGCACCACGCCTCGCTGTGAGGTGAGGTGGGTGAGGAGTGCGCCCAAGAGAATCAGTACAAAGGAGGCATGCAGGGTGATGAGCCACCACCGCCGCATGCGCTGTTGGATGATATAGAAGATGGCAGCTGCTGCCAGCATAGCCCATAGCAACGAGAACCACCATGCACCGTAGCAATGCGTGGAGACAAAGCCAGTGCCTTGGTACTTTTCAACAATGGTAATCACCGCCATCGTGATGATGGCGGTGATGTAGAGGGCTATACACGTCTTCTTCATTTCCTTAAATCGATTCAATAAACTTCACCACGGCATCGCGGTCGGCCTTGGGGAGGTTATAGAACTTCTCCGTTGCTCTGTAGGCATCCGACTTCTTGCTGTAGCCGTGCCACATGATGGCTTCCACCACGGTACGTGCGCGGCAGTCGTGCAGGCGGTCATCGGCACCAGTCAACTGGCGTGAGAGTCCGCGACCCCAGAGAGGTGTCGTGCGGCACCAGCCAGTACGGATGTCGTTCACCATCCACAGACGGTGCTGCACCATGTCGGTATAGGGCCAGATGGTCTGCTTGGGGAACTTCGGCAGCAGCTTGGTGTAGTCGCCGTCCTTGGCAAGTCCGTTCTTGTCGGCATAGGCCTTGATGCTGGCATCCACCCACATGTTGTCGTCGCCAGTTGTCCACGACGGACGGTGGCACTGTGCGCACCCCATCTCTGTGAAGAGCTGCTTGCCGAGCTTCACGTCGGCATCGTTCAGGTTGCGGGCGGCGGGCACGGCCAGTCCTCTGTGCCACACCATGAACTGGTAGTACTGCTTGTCGTTCATCTCGTCCTCGCCGTTGTAGGGAGCACCGTTGAACAGGTATTTGTCGAAGGTTTCCTTCTTTGCAATCGACGAGCAGCTGAGAATCTCGTTCACGCGGTTGGCGATACCCTCGTTGGTGCCGTCGGCCCAGTAGGGATGCAGGATGCTCGACTCGCTGGCTCCGTGCTCCTTGATGTAGCTGATCACCTCTGGGTCTTCGCTCTGAGCCTTCGCCCAGGCGGGGGTGGTGTAGAGCCAGTGGCGGTCGGAACGGGTCACGTTGGTGATGTTCCAGATGGCGTTGGCACCTGCTCCGTCTTGCAGCGAGCCACGTGTCATGGCGTAGGTGAAGCGCTTCAACGGGCCGTGGGAACCACGGAAGGTGCCAAGGTCGTTGTAGGGTGCGCTGTAGTAGGCAGAGGGCTTGAAGGTGTTGGCCTCCTTGTCCCACATGGCAGGGTTCAGCTCCACGTAGGGTGCCTCGGCTGCCCACTGGGCCTCGATGTCCTCGTCGTTCAGCGCGTCGAGCAGTCCTGTGCCGTAGAGACCGATGGTTGACTCCAGGCGCACGTCGTAGTTCACGGGCTTGGGATTGGTGTTGAAGGCCGTCTGCGGGATGCGCACCTCAGGATAGATGAGCGAATAGGCTTCGCCGTCAGGGAACTTCATGGCGAGACCGCTTTCCATCTCCGTCACGTTCTTCCACTCGATGCTGATCTGGCTCTCGTCGATGGGAGCCTTGAAGGGGCTCATGGCCTGTGTCTGGGGCATGCCTGTCACCTCCGAGATGTAGGCGTTGTTGTCAGGATGGTAGATGACCAGCAGATAGCCGTTGCCGATTTGGTTGGCACGATACTCCGTCTGGCGCTTGCCATGACCGTAGGCTGGATGGCAGGCTATGCAGCTGTTGCGCACCCAAGCCGGTCCAAGACCCTTGCGAGGATTCTGCTCGAAGGTATATAGATGCTCAAAAAAGTCTTCACCAGTGTTGAAGTCAGCCTCCATGCCAGCAATGTTCTCCACGGCTGGAGCTGGGGCGGAATAGCTGGCTTTCTCTGTGGTGCCAAGCTGTCCGCCAGGATACCACTCGGCAGCACTGAACACGTCGTTGCTCTTGCCGAAGACCTCCTCAGCGGGTGTCAGCTCTCCGAGTCCGTTGTTGTCATCACTATCGGAGCATGCACAGAGCAGGGGCATGGCCAGTGCTCCGATGATGGTCAGGTAGGTTGTTTTCTTCATAATCATTTTGCTGTTTTAAATGTGAGGATTACTCGTCTTCTCCTGAGGTGGATTCCCAGTTCTCAGGATCATCGAAGTTCTTGCCCCATACCACGCTACAGTACTTTACGAAGGGCGAAGGCATGTTGCTGATGTTGACAATGGCTGCTACGTAGGCACTCTCCATAGCGGTGTTGATGGCATCACTCTTCACACTGGCAAAGAAGGTGTGGAAGCTGTAGCGATTGGCGGTCTTGTCGGTAGAGCCCAACCATACGTTACGGATGGAGCGGATGTTGTCTCGGAAGTCGGCAATGGAGTTGTAGCTATAGGGTGACTCCACATAGGCAATGTCGCCTGCGCTGAAGGGGTTGGCAATCTTGGCCGTTCCCACCTCGTTGGCAATGGCCACGCAGCTGCCCTCGTCGTCGGAGAGTACCTGGGCGATGGCGGTCTTCAAGGTGGCGAAGGTGCTCTTGCTGCCGCTGATGCCTGCCTTGGTCAGGTTCTCACCATAGCTGAGACCGTTCTCTGTCACATACTTCAGGTTGGCAGCCTTGACCACAGCCACACGCGAGGCATTGGCGGTGGTTTCACCCTCCCATGCCACTTGCAGCTGGAAGCAACGCTCCTTCAGCAGTTTGCAGATGGTCTGGGCGTAGGCCAGTTCCTGTGCGCCTGTGATGGCGGTGAAGTTGGTATAGGTGTCGTTGGTCTGAAGCTCGGCCACACGGCGTGGCTGACCGTTGCGGAACAGGATGAACTCCAGGGCGTGGAAGCCCAGAATGGTAGCATCCTCCAGCATCTCGTCGTTCATGCCGTTGTTGAAGTAGCTCAGCAGCAGCGTGCGGTTCAAAGGCCAGGAGTCGATGGTGGGATCGACATCGAAGTCTGAGGCGGCACCCATGAGGAAGGCTTCTGAGCGCTCCCAGTGCTGACGGGCTTTTTTGAAGTCGTCGCAGGCACTGTTGATCTGAGCCTGTGTGATGGTGTTCACGGTCAGGCCGTTCAGCGTCTTCTCAAGGTCTTCCACATCGTTGGCAAGGTCGGTGTAGGTGGGAACGATGACATTGCTGACCAGATTCTCCAGCACCTTGCGCAGGTAGTTCTCCTGCTCCGTGGTGAGCTTGGCAGAGGCAATCGTGGTGTTCGCTCTGTTCAGCTGGCTGACAACGTTCTCGCAGCCGTCAATGGCATTCTGGCCGAATACCTTGGAGCTGTAGCTGGCTTCGGTCGTGTTGGCAGGATAGCTGTCTTCATCGACCAGGGGTGTGGTCGTGATGACGTTGAACCCCTGTTCTCCGTTTCCGTCGTTGCTGCTGCTACTGTCATCGCTGCAAGCGGTAAAAGTGAGGCCCATCAACAGGGCACCCAGTAGATAATGTTTTTTCATACTTTATAAATATTAAACAAATTGGTTATACGGTTATTGCTTCTTCAGTTCGTTGAGCTGTCTTTGCAAGTCGTTGATGCGCTGCTGCAGCTGCTCATAGTCTTGCTGCTCCTTCTGCGCGATCTGGCGATGACCTGTGTCGAACCATCCTTCGTAGGCGATGCCGATATTCACAGAGGGCTCGTCGTTGTAGATGGATTTCAGAAATCTCTTGGAGAACTCTGCCTTCACCACAACCTGTCGCAGGGGATAGTAGTTCACACCAGCTGCCATGCGCTTCACGGCCGTGTAGTCGTAGGCGGTGTTCCTGGTTTTGCTGGCATAGGGGTTGTACATCTCATAGCGTCCGAAGACATACATCTTCTGTTCCTTTTCGCGCAGGCTGCTTATCTGCGAGAATATGTCGTAGCCGGCTTCAATGCCCACGGCATAGGCATTCTTGCTGACAAAGGCGGAATGCTTGTAGGGCGATTTCGAGTTCAGACGGTTATAGACGTATTTCAGTTGCTCGGCATCGCCCAGGTAACCGTAGTCGGCTTGTCCTCGTACAATCCAGTTGTGGGCATTGTAGGTGAAGTCAAAGGCTCCGATGAGCACCTTTCCCTTGTATTCCGCATCCACGCCGTTGGCATTGCGAGGATAGCTGTTGCCAATGCTCTCGCCATAGTAGCCGCTCAGTCCGATTCGCAACCCAGGAATGGAGTAGTTGTCGATGCGCAGCGAGGCGGCATATTTGTTGGCCACGTCGAACTCCATCGGCGACTTGTGCCCCTTGTGAATCCAACCTGTGTTAGTGAACTGGTCAGCATTCAGCCCAGCCAAGAACTGAGCCTCGTAGCGGAAGTCGCCATGACGACCCCAGAAGCTCACACCCGTCTGATGCCAGGTGCTGGGCATGATGGTGTTCTCGCCCTCTGGACGATAAACGGTGAAGAAGTTCAGAGGCTCGTGGTGGGCGTTGTTCAGACCTACGGGCACCACAATATGACCGGCTCTGATGTTCGCCCAGCGGGCAAAGGACTTCTGAATCCAGAACTGTTCCAGTTCCACCTCGCCGCCTTTCTCTGTTTCCTGCTCCCATTCGCCGCCTTCCTCGTCTTCTTTCTCGTAGGCGATACCCGTTCCGCCATGCTCAAATTCTATCTCCGTGCCGAAACTCCAGCCCTTGCCGAAGTCGTAGCCGAGGTAGATGACGGCGTGCGGAATGTCAAAACGGCCG
>JAFTAR010000067.1 GCA_017455495.1 Prevotella sp. | reverse complement strand
TTATCCGTAACCCAAAAAATCCTCAATCTCCCAGACTGCCTTTATACAAAGAAAAGCTGAGAAATCTTCCAATGTTACAAAAATTATATGTAACTTTGCAAATTCAATGGGAATACGTAAGTATATTACAATAACGGCTCACTGGGCGACCCCACACAGACCGGGACAGACGATATCATCGACTATTATATTGACCCATACGAAAAAGACGGTGACGTCTATAAGTATCGGAAAAAGGTCAACAACGACTCGGTGTTTACCAATCCCTTGCTCGACGACGAGGACTTGCTGATTTCCTATGACGAGGAGATGAAGGCAGAGCCGGGCGGCAGCGTGGCACTGGTGAAATTCCATCATGCTCTGAGCAGCATTCGTGTGGTGGTGAACATCAGCGGCTTCTCGTCCAGCTCTACGGCTGCCGATAATGCTGCCGTCGTGTCAGACATGCGGCTGCTCATCAGCCCACCATGTACGTCTGGCAGCAGTCCGACTGGATGGCACAGCCCATGCGTGCCTCGCGCGAAGGCGTGAGCTTCACCGACCAGGAGATGATCAGTGCGGCATGGACGGGGGCTTCCACCATACCTGCCTACGACCAGCGTAAGGACATCCGCCTCTGGATTCCACATCCCGAAGGCGTGGGCACCAACCAGAGCAAGACCTTCACCTTCTATGGCATCACCACGCCGCAGCCCAGCGACTATGTCAGCACGCTGCCCTCGGGAAGTGACTACAGAAAGGTGCAGCTGCAGTTCAAGGTGACCTATCCTAACCCGATGAAGCCTTCCACATCTGTCACAAAAACCTATACCGCCACGCTGGTGGACGACCCCGCAACGACCGATGTGGACGAGAATGTGTATTTCGAGGCAGGCTACAACACCACCATCAACATCTCGCTGAACCACAAGAACGAGCAGATGACGGTGGGTGCGGAGTATGAGAACTGGCAGTTCGTAGCCACGCCCGACGTAGGTCAGCTGAAGAAGAACTCCACGTTCCTGCAGGACACCAGTCATGACGGCACCAACGTCACCATCGTTGGCGACGACAATGCCACTATCGACGACGCTACCTGGCTCTACGAACTGAACGGCACCATCTACGACATCTACGGACATACGGGCACCGAGTCCGATCCCTATCAGATCAGTACCGCCTACCAGATGCTGTCTTTTGCATACGAGGTGAAGAATGGCAGGGATTTCTCGGGGAAGTTCATACGCCTGGATGCCGACATCACGCTGCAGAAAGAGTCCGGCCTGACGAAGGAGGAGATCATTCCGACAGAAGACAACGCCCAGGCCATTGCCAACGCAAACAACGCCCTGTCATGGATAGGCATTGGTGACGACACGCATGCGTTCAACGGCACTTTCCTCGGAGGCAACCGCTTCATCTATCGACTATATGGCAGTCCGCTGTTCACCAAGCTTGGCACAAGCGCCAAGATAGAGCAGCTGCAGGTGCAGGCACTCACCGTTGGCAACGGCAGCGGTAGTGCCGTTGATGGCAACGGATTGTTTGCCGAGACCAATGCTGGTATGATCTGTGCCTGTAAGGTGGTGGGCGATGTCGTTCTCAGCGGCTCTACTGCCGGTGCCTTTGTAGGAGAGAACACCGGCATTGTCTGGACGTCCTATCACATCGGCCAGACCAAGAGCACGGTAGCCTCGGCTACGGTGGGAGGTCTCGTAGGCACCAACAGCGGCACGATAGCCAGCTGCTATCAGGCTGGCAAGGTCGATGGCGGCACTACACTGGGCGGCATCACGGGCACCAACACGGGAACACTTGACAACAACTACTACAACAGCACGCTGCTGACCAACAGCGTCTCATTGACGGGTGTCACCGGCAAGTCTACCAGCGACATGACCAAGCAGACCTTCGTTACCGACATCAACGTTGGCATCGCCACCTGGCAATCTACTCATACTGATTACGACGAGCACTCCTATGTCTACCAGCCTGCCAATTACCCGAAATTGAGCCAATAACAATTTTTTTTTGCAAGAACTAATAGAGCTATGAGGCTAATCGCTTCGCCATTTCATTTAGGGCAACAAAGCGATAGCGTTGTGAGGTAACAGGAATGGGCGTATAGCTGTAATGTCGCTCTTCAGCCTTACGGCGCAACGTCTCTTCGACCGCCTTTTGTATGGAAGCATCAAGGAACGACTCTTCGGTGGGTTCCAGTAGCAGCAGCCGGCCTTTTGAGCATGCCTCAAAATAGACGCCCCCCGGTTTGTAGTAACGCTCATAAGGGCGTCCCTCCTTGGGAAAACCATCGTTGAGCAGGACTACGAGCGGATAGCCTTGCTCTCGTAAAGAGCGGGCTATGAGTTGCTCTCCTTTGCTGATAGCTGCCGTAAAGGTGACTGCCCCGTCGTGCGCTGCTGCTCACGGCTGCGGGTGCAGGATGCGGTTATACTCGTCGGGGGTTTTAAGCAGGCGCTCGGCTTCAAGCATCTGCTTGTCGTAGTCAAGGCCGGCCTCAAGGGTTCCAGCCTGGAAGTAGTAGGCTCCAATGATTTCCAGCTCAATCATTTGCTGTATCACCTCGCGGTTGCGGTCAAGCTCGGTTGCCACGTCGTGGTTAAGGCACTGCTCCAGGGCGTCGAAGTCCTCGCGGGCCTGGTCGTAGTAGCCCTCGAAGCGGGCGGCCTGTACCAGGTCGTTGAAGTGCTTGCGGCTCAGCTGGTCGTAGGTGAAGCCGCTGCTGATAACCTTCTCCCTGAACTCGGCCCAGTCCTGGTCGGTGAGGTGGAACTCCGTGGGGGCGGCTATGGCATCGTGGCGGGCAATATAGTCCACCACGTAGTCGAACATCACCTCCGTGGAGTCCAGTCCGCTGGCTGAGAGGTAGTAGGCAATGTTGGGCATGGTGTCGTTCTTCACCTCCACGTCGGGCTTTATGCCTCCACCGTCGCGAACGGGACGTCCCCCGCGCGTATAAAAGAGATGTGTCAGCGAGTCGGGGATATGCTCGCGCGATGCTGCTCCGCCCTCACGGGTGTAGTTGATGGCCTGAATGCAGCGGCCCGAGGGGATGTAGTATTTCGAAGTGGTAATCTTTGCGCTGGCGTGGTAGGGCAGCTCTATGGGCACCTGCACCAGACCCTTGCCGTAGGTCCTTGTGCCCATGATTACTGCGCGGTCAAGGTCCTGCAAGGCTCCGCTGGTAATCTCACTGGCCGATGCCGTCTCGTCGTTCACCAGCACCACTATGGGCATCACGGTGTCTACAGGCTCCAGGCGTGTGGAGTAGGCATGGCTGGCCTGTGCCACCTTGCCTCTGTTCTCCACCACCATCTGGTCCTGCGGCACCCAGATGTTCACCGTGTTCACGGCCTCCATCTCGCTGCCGCCGCCGTTGCTGCGCAGGTCGAAGATGAGGCCGCGTGCCCCCTGCTGGCGCAGCTCCACGAAGGCGCGGCGCACCTCCTTAGAGCAGTCCTCGGTGAACTGGCTCAGGTTTATGTAGCCTATGGAGTCAGAGCGCATGCCGTAGTAGGGCATGTCGGGCATCTTTATGTTGCGGCGGGTTATGGTGAAGGTCATCTCGCGGTTTGTCGACGGCCTAAGGATGCGCAGCTGGAACGTGGTGCCGGGGTCGCCGCGAAGGTGACTGCTCACGAAGCTCACGTCCTTGTCGGTCATCAGCGAGTCATCGATGCTCACTATGATGTCGCCCTTCTTCAGACCGGCCTCAGCGGCAGGCATACCGGCGTATGGCTCGTCAATCACCACCCGGTGCAGGCGCTGGTGGTACTTCACCAAGGCCCCTATGCCTGCATACTTGCCGGTGAGCATCATCTCCAGCTGCCTCTGCTCCTGCTCTGAGTAGTACTCCGTGTAGGGGTCGAGCGATCGCAGCAAGCCACGGATGGCAGCCGTCATGGACTGGTCGGGCCTGAGCGAGTCCACGTAGAACAGGTCCAGCTGGCTGTAGAGCGTGCTGAAGATGTCGAGCTGCTTGCCCACCTCAAGGTTGTGGTTGGTCTGGGCCGTGATGTGACTTAAAGGCAGGAAGCAAACGATGAGCGACAGCCAAACTGTAGTTAGAAGGCTCTTCTTGGTGTAGAGCTTAGAGTGTTGAGTGTAGAGTTTGCTACCGCTCTTGTTGCTTATACTTGAAACTATCATAGGAACTTCTTACTCGTCGCAGGCGACGCTTTCTTTAATCTAAAACTAAAATGCAACAAACTTCTTGCCGTTCTGTATGTACAGCGTGCCAGGCTGAGTCTGGTTGACGCGGCGGCCCGTGAGGTCGTAGACTTCGGTGGCATTCTCCCCGGCTGTCTGCACGGTGTTAATGCCTGTGCTGGTGGCCTGCTCCACGGTGAGCTGGAACTTCACGCCTGCAGCATAGCTGACGGTGAAGGTGAACTGCCTTGTTATGCTTACATTGTCCACCACGGCCTGGGCCAGTGCTGTTCCGTTCTTGCGGCTTGGCAGGTCAACGCTGAATGTCTGTCCGGCCAGCTCGGTAATCTTACCTTTGTTGGCGGTGTTGTTGTCGCCAACGGCATACATCACTATCTTAGTAATCTTGGCGTTGGCAGGCAGCGTCACAGTGTGCTGTCCGGCTGCTACTTTGAAGAGTTTGGCATCTCTGCATAGGTCGCTGTTGTAAGTGTAGGCAGTTACAGAAGAAGAGCCGTTCACCTTGTAGCCTTCAGGGATGTTGTCGGACTGAAGCATGATGGTGCCTGTCTCAACAGGAATGGTTGAGGGGTCAATGTCGCGGGTTACATTGATGGTGTATGACTTAGTAGTGATGCCGTTGGCAGCCAGTGTGGTGAAGCTGACGGTAGTGGTCTGTCCCATGGCGGGAGCATTGAATGTGTACTTGCCGTTGCTGAGTGTAGCCCCTGTCACGCTCTGTATGGTGGCTCCCTCTGCGTTTGGCGTAGCCTCGATGGTCATTGTGCTGACGGGGTCGTCGAATTCAAGCGTCTCGGTTGCCGTGTCGCCAATGAAAGCGAGCGAGTTGCCGTTGAGGGTGAACTCAAACGAGGCATCGGCAGTGGTGTCGTCAATGGGGTCGTCGGGCTCGTCCTCGCCAGCGCCTGGGTACATTATTTTAATGCCGGTAATATGCAGGGCTCCGGTGGCTTTGTTGGTGATGCGAACCCACACAGGACCTTCGGCATAGCCTGAAGCAGTGGCAGTGACGGTGGCATCGCCCTTAGCGGCGCTATAGTCGCTGATCTTGGTAAACGACGTGCCATTCTTGCTCACCTGTATCTCGCCCGTGGCACTGCCGGTACGGAATATAGCAAAGGCTATGGAGGAAACGCCGTTTAAGCACTTGAAGGTGGCGGTGCCATTATCCTTTGGAAGTTGTAGCGAACCTGTGTACTGGCTCACGAGTGTGCCGTCGCCGTTCTTGAGCTCACGGGTGGCGTTGAAGGAGCCTCCTTCGCTGAGAGTAATCAGGCCGTCGGCAATGAAACCCTCTATCTTTGTCTTGTTGTCAGTGTTGAACCACAGGTAGTCGTACACATTGCTGCCAGCCTCGCTCTCAGGGCCGCAGAAGTTCGGGTCGGGCAGCCCGGCTGATGTCACTTCGCCACTGCCACCGGCCCAAGTGGGCACATAGCTGTCCTGCTGATCCTGGGTGAGGCCCTTGCCGTCGCCGCCATCAACAGGCTGCGATGCACCGCCGTTGCTAACTGTCTCGCCACCGAAGAAGCCTACGAGTGTAGACTTGTAGCTCTGCAGGGCCGACTTCAAATCGTTGATGACGCCGTAGTTCATGTCCTGCACGGAGTTGTTGAACGTCCAGGTGAAGTCGCCATGCTGCATGCGGCCCGCTCCATACTGGCCCTTGACAATGGCTGGCACGTCGGCAGCTGCATCGGGAGTGTAGCTGTACATTATGTTGGCATCGGTGTCGAAGTTGTTGTAAGTCGTGTTGCCGCTCTTGCACACAACCGTTGAAGGCACCTGGGCATTGCGGCTCGTAGCCTCCCAGGCATCAAACTCGGTCTGGTTCTGCTGGTAGGTGACGTACTGGGCCGGGTTTACGATGGTGTTTCCATACGACTTGATGATGCCGCCCGGCTCGCTTGAGAACGTACCCTTGCCGTAGCGGATGTCAGACCCCTGCATCGATATGAGCATGGGGTACTTGCAGTTGCGGAAGTAGTTGTTCTCCACGAAGGCAGAGCCACCGCTGGTCATGCCCACGCCATACTTGGAGTTGCCGTCGAAGTAGTTGTTGTAGATGTGCATTGACATGCGGCGTATGCGGGGGTGGCGCGAGTCGCTGTGGTCGTACCAGTTGTGGTGCAGCGTGATGTAGTTGTCGCCGCTCTCGCTCAGTCCGCCAAGGTTCGACTTGCCGGTGTCATAGAAGTGGTTGTACGAGAATGTGCAGTACTGGCTGTCGCCCTTGAAGTCCAGTGCGCCGTCGCCCTTGGCCTGGTCTGCGTCGCCACCGGTCTTGCCATAGAAGAAGTCCACGTTGTGCACCCAAATCATGGCGTTGTTGGTGTCTATGCTCACGCAGTCGTCCATGCACAGGTAGATGCCGAAGTTGCGCAGCTCCACCTTGGCGGCGTTACGTATGAGGATGCCGAAGCCCCAGAAGGCGGCATCGTTGCCAACGCCCTCAATGGTGATGTTCATGGGTCCGTAGGCTTTCTGGCCCTTTATCTGAAGGCCCTCGGCCGAGCTGCCGAACTCATCCATGTCAGTATCCTTTATGGTGCCTATGATGCGCACGCACAGCGGGCGCTTCTCATAGCTGCCGTTTGCATCGCCCTTCTGGTAGCCGTAGATTATCTGCTGCAGGCCGGTGTAGGTCACAGTCTCGCCCTTCACATTCTTGGCCACGTCGAGTGAGACGGTCTTGGCATTGTCGGCCCAAACATACACCACACGGGCGTTCTGCTTCAGCGTGCCGTCGTTGTTGTAGGCACCAATGCCCTCACTCCCGGCTTTGTGGTGGGCAAAGCCCGAACGGTCGTGGGCACGCACCTCCACTGTTTCCGACACGGCAGCATCGGCAGCTATTTCGTTGCCATTCTGCACAGGCACCACCTTGAACTTATAGTTGCCTGCCGTAAGGCCCATGGCATCGGCGCGGCCGTAGGCAGGATATTCGCGCACAAGCTCCTCGTCAAGCTGCATCCAACTGTCAGAGGCGGCAGGGCTTACATATACGTTGTACTCAAGGCCTGATACTTTCTGCCAAGTTACGTAGGCACTTTCAAACCAGCCGCCCTGGCCGGTAATGGACACGCCTGCCATTGATGAAATGGCAAAGAGCATCAGCGAAAGGGAAAATACAAGTTTCTTCATCGTTATTTGTTATTTTTTATTTTGACCTGCAAAGATACGAAATAATGATGAAGCCACAAAGTATTTTTGATAGATTAACTTAGATTTCCATAAATAGAGGCATTTCTCTTAGCGATTGTTTTCTCACAGTTTGGCAAGTCTCAGAAGAGCCTCTATATAATAGTAGTCGGCATAGATGATGCTGGCATCTATCTCGCTGCCGGCAGGATGATGCCCGGTGGAGTGCATAAGGAAGGCAACATTCCTGTCACGGCTCTGGTAGCGGTCGCTGCTCAGGTCGCGCAGCATGTTCACGGCAGCATCCTTGTATTCGCCGGCTTTCTCCGCATCAACATATTGCTGCAGTTCAAGCAAGGCACTGGCCACTACGCAGGCAGCAGAGGCATCCTTTGGGGCTTCAATCCCACGAGGGTCATCCATATCCCACAGTGGCACCCAGTCATTACTGGTCTCATGCAGTCGCTTCAGGTATATGTCGGTCACCTTCTGTGCATGGTCCAGGAAGCGCTGGTCGTGGGTGAAGCGGTAAACCATTGTGTAGCCGTATATGGCCCACGACTGTCCGCGGCTCCACATTGAGGAATCACTATAGCCCTGATGTGTCACGCCCTTGATGAAGTGGCCGTCCAATGTGTCGTAGACAGCCACGTGATAGCATGATCCATCGGGCCTGAAGTGATTGTTCATCGTGGTCTCAGCATGCTTAACCGCAATATTATATAATGTATCATTTTCCCCATTTCTCATTTTCCCATTTTCCTGTGCCGCCCAGAACAGCAGCTCCAGGTTTATCATGTTGTCCATGATTGTGTTGTGTCCGCCAAAGTCTTTCACGTGGCGCGGCCAGCTCAGTATGGTGCCTACTGTGGGGTTGAACAGTGTGGCCAGCGTGTCGGCTGCAGCCAGCGCCACCTGTCTGTAGTGCTCGCAGCCTGTTGCCTCATATCCTTTCAGGAAGGAGTTGATTACGAGGAAGCCCAGGTCGTGGTCGTAGACAGGCTGCTCAGCCAGAAAACTCAAGCTCTCTGTGTAGCCCTCGGCTATCTTTTGCAAGGAGTCAAGCGATATGGCGGCAGCCAACTTATCACTTGTCGCTTCTTCCTTTTTACTTTCATACGTCATCCAGAGCACACCGGGCCAGAAGCCTGAGCACCACTCCTCGGCCGAGGCCTTGCGGCAGTTCCATGCTGTGTCGCCATCCAGAATGTTTCGCGGCTCCATGGTGTATTCATAGTTGCCCAAGCTGTCTTGCAGTGCTGCCAGCGCTCTGTCAACCTGCCTTGCGCAATAGCCCAGTTGCTCATTGGCATCGAATGCCTCAGGTTTGCTTTGGCAGCCCACAAATAGCCGAGGTGCAGCAGCACGGTGTGGGCATACTCCGCAGTTGCACTTCTGGCCGCCGCTTCCACTATTTCATCGGCGCTGCCTGGAGCGAGTTCGACGTGCGCTCACAGCAGGAGTGGCAGTGCCGCATCGACCATTTCATGCAGGCCGCAAAAACACCATTAGTCATCACCGTTAACCATTAGCATATATCTCTATGAAACGCATCCTGTTCACCCTGTCATTTGTCATTTGTAATTTATCATTTAGCCACGCAGTGGCTCTAACGTCGCCCGACGGCAAGTATGTTGTAAACATTGACGGTATGACCTATAGCGTCACCTATAATAATAAGGTAATAGTAGAGCCGAGCCAGCTTGGTGTCGACATTGACAACCGGCTGTTCGAGTCGGCCCTCGCCGTGCCCCGCGGAGTCCACGACAACTGGTGCCGTGACCTTGTACTGGAAAGCGTAGACAGTATTACAACGCACGACACCACGTGGACGCCGCTCTATGGCGAGAATGCCCAGGTGCGCGACCACTACAACGAGCTGGTACTGCACTTCCAGAAGGGCAGCGACGGGCAGGGCGCGGTGGCCGAGGGCTACGACAAGCGCATGTACTATGCCATGGACATCGTTGTCCGTGCCTATGACGAGGGCATAGCCTTACGCTACCACTTCCCGGAGACGGCTAACAGCCTGTTCCTGCACATAACAGGCGAGCGCACGCAGTTTGCCATGCCGACAGGAACAATGGCGTGGTATGAAGAATGGGCGCAAGGGGCCTACGACCTTCGCCCATTGAAGGGTGAATGGTTCGAAAGCGAGCGTCCCTTGTTGCCACTCGCGACTTCACCATGCCCGAGGTGTGCCAGTATGCCCGCGAGAAGGGCATCGGCGTGTGGGTCTATGTAAACCAGCGCGCCCTCTATCAGCAACTTGACGAGCTGCTGCCGCTCTACAAGCAGTGGGGCATCAGCGGCATAAAGTTCGGCTTCGTGCAGATAGGCAACCAGCAGTGGTCTACCTGGCTCCACAATGCCGTGGCCAAGTGTGCTGAGTATGAGATTATGGTAGACATCCACGACGAGTACCGCCCCACCGGCCTCTCGCGCACCTATCCCAACCTGCTCACCCAGGAGGGCATTCGCGGCAATGAGGAGATGCCCGATGCCGACCATAACACTCTGCTGCCCTTCACCCGTTTCCTGTGCGGACCTGCCGACTACACGCTCTGCTATTTCAATAGCCGAGTAAAGAACACCAAGGGCCACCAGCTGGCTATGGCCGCCGTCTACTACTCGCCCCTGCAGTTCCTCTTCTGGTACGACAATCCCTATCCGCGTGGCTGGGACAGCAGCGAGCTGCAGTTCTGGCGCGACTGCCCCACCGTGTTCTACGAGAGTATCGCGCTCGACGGCCGTCCCGGAGAGTTCATCATCCAGGCCCGCCGCTCAGGCCAGGACTGGTTCGTTGGCTGCATGACAAACACCGAGGGGCGCACCGTCAGCATTCCCACCGATTTCCTTGCTCCCGGCCGCTACACCGTAGACATCTACAACGATGACCCCATGCTCAACACCCGCACCAAGGTAAGCACAACGCAAAGAACCATCAACGTCACTTCCAATCACCGTAGGAGGGGGCAGGGTAGGGACTCCATCACGCTCACACTGCAACCCAGCGGTGGTGCAGCCCTTCATTTCAGGAGTGTCAGCAGGTAGTCTGCCAGGTAAGGTACGGCGAAGACCAGTTCCCCACGCCTTGGCGCTTCTATGACCCCTGCATCTATCAGACGCTTGCGATAAGGCTGAATGGCAGGGCCCCTTTTACCCAATTTAGCCTGTAGCTGGGAAATGGTAGCCGTTTCTCCGCAACGGGCAAGTGCTTGCAGAAACGTAAGGTCATTGTTTGACAATGGAGTTAAGATTGGCTTGAACACATTGTCTTCCATATCTTTTGTAGCAGCCTTCTCTGCCTTGTCCATGATAGCGTCTGTGATAGTTCCGCCCTTACCTGTATATTGAATGATATAATAACCAATCAATTGCATGAGGTAAGGGAATCCCCTGGTAGCCAATGCAGCGCGGTCAAGAAGATCATCAGAGACTGCTATGTCGGCAGTCTTGAAAGCCCTTTCGTAGTATGCTCTGATGAGCTGAGTTGAGATTAGTCCCAGATGCACCTTGGTTGCGCGGTTCAGGAATGTCAGCACGCTGTCGTTCAGCACGCTTGACACCGCATGTGGAAGTCCTGCCATTGCTATGGCAATGTTCTTACGGTCGCCAACAAGTTCCTGATAAGATGATGCCACCTCGCGCATTGCTGCCGAAGTGCGGACTTCGTCAACCAGTATTAGTGCTCCCTTGCCTTTTTCCTCTAATTTGTCGCAGAGCAGCGACATCTTTGCCCTGAATCCATACTGCCGCTCCGCTGCCTCGGAGAATGTAAGGCCAAAAGAGAATCCAAGTGCTCCTGCGGTCACCCCTGTTAACTTCCGCTTCTCGTCCTTGAAGAACTGCGAACCGTTCAGTTGGAACTGCTCTATAATAGCCGACGGCATCCCCTCGTGAGCCGTTACACGCGCTACCACAAAACCTGCCTTCGACGCACGGTCGCTCAACTCCAGCAGAAGTGCTGTCTTGCCCATGCCACGTTGCCCAAGGAACAGCGTACAGCGATTGCGTGAGCCTACAGGTTCACGAAGACCTGACATAAACTGTTCTATCACGCCATCACGGCCGATATACTGCTCAGGACGATTGCCAAAAGTAGGCTGAAACAGGCTATAAATGCTTTCACTACTCTCCATCTTTATCTTCTTTTATTCTTCTTTATTCTCTTTTATTCTTTATTGTGTTGCAAAAATACAAACAAAAAATCATACGGCCAAATCTTTCTTCCTTTTTTTGCCGGTTGTTGTCCTTTGTTGTCTGGGTTGTCTTTTTATAAAATAGTTGTGTACACTTTTACTTGATATTTTTTTGCGAAGTGTTTGTTCTTTCCACCCCACGGTGCCAACCTTCTTTTAATTACTTTGGAAGGGAAGTCGCCTCTTCTTTTTTTTGCGTAACCCTTTCCCCCCATCCGTATTTAAAAGAAACTCAAATTAAAACTCTCAAAACTATGATGAAAAGAAAACTACTCAAAATGATGGCCCTCGCTGTCGTGATGCTGGTGGGGGCAAGTTCTGCCTGGGCGGACAATACGGTTACCGTCACAACTGGCGAATCTTCAACTGAATATGCAACGCTAAAAGCTGCAATCGAAGCGAATGTGTTGACAAATGCTACTGCTGACATGACTATTATACTCACCGCTGACCAGTCGCTGGGTGATAAAGTCATTTCTTGGGAAAAAGCATATACTCTGACAATTAAAGCCACCAAAGACATCACCATTAAAGGTCCGAATGGTTCAAGATGGTTTACTGTCAAGAATGCAAATGCAAACCTTATCGTAGGAGATGGAAACTACGAAATCACCCTTGACGGCGAATATGATGGACAATCTTCTAAGCCAAGGTCACAGTCAGTGGCCCTGCGTAATAATACGACAGCAAGCATTTCCTTCAATAAGGTGACTTTCAAGAATTTCAACTTGAATGGTGCAGTTAATATGATTGTTGGAGAGAATGGTGATGGAGTAATTACCCTGCAAAATATTTGAAGAGCGGCACGCACGCCGACATCAACGGCTCGCAGCAGGGTGGTGGCTGGCACGCAAGGCTTCTAATGGCGACATGTACATCACACAGACCGACCCGTCGCCTGTGAGTGGCATCAACACCGTAGCCAATCCTACCCAGGGCAATGGCAACTGCTACAACCTGGCCGGTCAGCGCGTCAGCCCCGCTGCCAAAGGTCTGTACATTGTGAATGGCAGGAAGGTGGTAGTCCGCTAATAATCCCCAAAAATCCATTACGCAAATGGTAAGTGCGGGAGGGCATGGCCTGGGTTTCAGGGCCGTCCCTCCCGCCATTCTGTGTATGCACGGATATATGTGCTACTGGTGCTACTGGTGCTACTGGCGCTACTGGCCGCTGACAGTCAGCAGGTTAGTGGTAGCACCATGGCGCTACATCGTACTACCGGGCCTCCCCATGAACGTGCGGGGCTGCCTTATTCTTCTGCGGGGCTGGGTTATGAAAATATGGCAGCCCCCTATGTCGCTGACGCAGTTCGGTAACTCTCAAGAATAACCACAGTAGAAATAATTGCCCATTCCACCGAAAAAAAACTCACCTGAGTAACGCAGTGCCAGTAGCACCGGTAGCACCGGTAGCACCGGTAGCACCGGTAGCAGCTTATATTAGCATTTCAGAAATATGGAACTAATCTACTGGCTGCTATAAGCGCATGTCGCTGTTAATGGGGAAGGAGGCGGTGAACATGCCGGGGAAGAGCTGTGGGAGGTTTTCTACAGGCTGGCAGAAAAGGGCGAAGAGGGCACTGCCACTGCCGCTCATGGCGGCGTAGGTGGCACCAAGGTCGTAGAGACGCTCCTTTACCTGGCCGATGACGGGATACTGGGCAAAGACGCTCTGCTCGAAATCGTTGACAAGAAGGCCTCGCCACGTGCTGACCGGCTGGCTAACAACTTCGCGGCAGTTTACTGCGGGCCGCTGCGGTTTGACCAATGCAAACGCCTCCTTAGTGCTTACGGGCACGGGAGGCTTTACTATTGCCATGTGCCAGCCGCTGAGATTCAAGTCTATTGGCTGCAGGCGCTCGCCTATGCCCTCGGCATAAGCAGGACGGCCTATGATGAAGAAGGGACAGTCGGCTCCCAAGTGGGCGGCACGTTCTATGAGCTGTTCGTCGCTGAGGCCAAGGCCGAACTCTTCGTTGAGGAGCCTGAGCATGGCGGCCCCGTCGCTTGAGCCGCCGCCCATGCCTGCCTGGGCGGGGATGGCCTTGTGCAGGCGGACGCTGAGGCGGGGCAGCTGTGGGAACTCCTGCTTGAGCAGCTGGTAGGCACGCACCACAAGGTTGCGCTGTACGTCGCCCTCAAGTTCTACGCCCGTCACCTCCAGGTCGCAGTCATACGCTGAGGCGTTGCCGTCGTCCATAGGCTGCACCTCAAGAGTGTCGTACAAAGGAACGGGGTAGAACACCGTCTCAAGGTTGTGGTAACCATCGGGACGGCGTTCTACTATGTTCAGGCCAAGGTTGATCTTTGCTATAGGCATATACGAAGAAGCCTCTCCCCCAACCCCTCCCGCGGGGGGGAGGGGAGTATATAGACTATTCCCTTGAGGAACGTCGTTGTTTTCTTTTTCGTCCTTAGCGTTTGTCATATAGTTTTTCAGTATAGTGGCAGCCCCCGCGCCCTGAAGGTATATACTCCCCTCCCCCCCGCGGGAGGGGTCGGGGGTGGGGCTCCTCTCTAATTATTGTACTCCTGCCAGCTCTTTATCTTGATGTCCTTCTCTTCAAGGGCGGTGAAAGCCTCGATGAAGGCCTTGGCCAGGCGGACATTGGTGATGAGCGGGATGTTGTGGTCTATGGCACCGCGGCGGATGCGGTAGCCGTTGGTGAGCTCGCGCTTGGTGTGGTTCTTCGGCACGTTGACGATGAGGGCAAACTTGTGCTGGGCAATCATGTCCATCACGTTCTCGACGGCAGAACCGTCGAGCACTC